>JASHTC010000132.1 GCA_030040755.1 Thermoplasmata archaeon
TGTTCCCCGTGCCGGCCACGATCGCGACGCCGGAGGGGGGTGGGGGGAGGTGGTGCATCGCCTCCTCGGCGATCGCCCGCCCGGCCCGCTCCATCAGCGCGTCGACCGAGACCCCGAGCGCCCCCGCATTGGCCTCCACGACCTCCATCTCGGCGAAGGTCAGCGGGCGGCCGATCTCGGCCCACATCGCGCGCCTCAGCTGGGGGGGGTCGCGGTCGGGGGTGCGTCCGGACGCGTCTCGCTCGAGCCGAAGAGGTTCACGGAGGGAGGCAGAAGGTTTCGGCGGGCCAGGTACTGCGCCTGGGTCCGGCTGTACCGGAACAGGATGTCCGCCTTCCCTTCCTGGAAACCCCAGGGGCGGAGGATCAGGAGGTCGCCCTCCCGGATCCACATCTTCTTCTTCATCTTGCCCGTGATCCGTCCCATCCGGGAGACCGAATCCTCGCACATCACTCGGATGCGCGCGGCACCGAGCAGCTGATTGGCGATTCCGAACACCTCGCCGCGGTTGCGTCGAGGGAGCGGCAGGCGACCGACCTCCTCCCCGCCCTCTACGACCTCGACGGTCGGGGCGGGCTCCTCCGGGGACGGCGCGGGGGGCGCCTCCTCCTCCGGGGACGGACTCGGGTCGGGGGTCACGCCGTGTAAAGAGGGGCCCAGTATTTCAGTTGGTCCCACGCCGGGGAAAGACGCGCACGGGATTCTCTTCGAGGATCTGGCGTTGCGCCTCGACGGGCAGGGGGAGGGCGCGGAAGGAGTCGAGGTTCGCCCGGATATCCTTGACCCCGGGGCCCGGCCAGTCGGTGCCGAAGAGGGCCTTGTCCGCGAGGCGCGGCAGCGACGGGAAGTACTCGAGCAGGCGCGCGGGAGGGATCCCGGAGAGCTCCAGCCAGACGTTCGGGAACCGCCGGGCCAGGAACACCGCCGTCTCCATCCAGAGGGGCCGTCCGCCGTGGGCGAGCACGACCGTGAGGTCCGGAAAGTCCACGGCGATGTCCTCGACCAGGAGCGGGTCGGCGAACCGGTTCCGGGCCCGCGGGAAGACCGAGGTCCCCGTGTGGAAGATCACCGGGAGCCGACGCCGCTCGCAGGCGGCGTACAGCTCCCGCAACCCCGGCAGGCTGCCGTCGACGTAGGCGTTCGGTCGGAACAGCTGGTGCGGGGGATGGAGCTTGATGGCACGGATCCCGAGGCGGTCCTGGAGCCGGGCGACCTCCTCCGCGGGATGCGGATGGTCCGGCCGTAGTCCCCCGACCGCGATCAGCCGCTCCGGGTCGGCCCGGCAATATTCGCTGACGAAGTCGTTCGCCTTCTCCGTGTAGCCGATGACCTCCGGCGCGACGTAGTTGACCAGCAGGGCGCGCTCGACCCCGGACGCGTCCAGGTACTCGAGGAACGCCTTCGGCTCGCGCAGGTAGTGCCCGTGAGTCGCCTCCGAATAGCTGAGGATACGGACCGCGTCCGGGCGCATCTCCCACACCGGGTTGATGTGGACGTGGCAGTCCGTGATGCCCATCGGGCCGGGCCACCCGAGCGCCCGATATAAGGCGGGGCCGGGGCGGCTGGATGGGTGGGCTTAAGTGCCGTTCCCGGCCTGAAGCTCCCGATGGCCGCCCCGAGCTCCCCGCCCTCGTCGACCCCTCCGCGATCGATGCCGAGGCTCCTGAAGGCGACCTACCTCGCCGACCAGGAGTATCTCCTGGACGAAACCCGCGCCACCAAGTTGTTCTACTTTCCCGGGCCGATCCTCTTCACGCTCATCTTCGGGGGCCTGGCCCTCGTCACGCGAGGCTCGCTGATCGGCCTGACCTCCTACCAGTTCCCCGGGCCCCTCAGCGCGCTGAACACGGGGGGGTACGGGCACTACGTCGGCGACGTGTTCGTGCTCCTCTTCGTGATCGGCCTCCTCTGGATCCTCGTCCGGTACGTCCGCTGGAGGGCGACCGTCTACGCGGTCACCACGCGCCGCGTCATCGTCCAGCGGGGGATCTTCGGCAAGGATTTCGACGAGATCCCGGTGACGCAGGTGCGGGGGGTCGATGTCCATATGTCGTTCGGCCAGCGGATCCTGGGCTACGGGACCGTCCGCGTGAGCTCCGAGGGCGGGACCAAGCTGGGGAACGAGGACTGGTTGGGGATCCCGCATCCGTTCAAGTTCCAGAAGACCATCGAGAACGCCACCCAAGCGATCCAGGGCCCCACCCACTGACGTACGGGGCCGGGCCCGCGGGGCGGCGCGGCGTTCCGACGTCGCGCGAGCCGCCGGCGGGGCGGGTGCGCACCGTTTAATCCGCGGCTCGGCCTCTCGGGCCCGCTCCTATGGGCGACGACTTCGACGTCATCGTGGTGGGCGCCGGCATGGCCGGCACCTCCGCAGCGATCCGTCTCGCCCAGGGCGGAGCGAACGTGCTCCTGCTCGAGCGGGGGGCGGAGGCGGGCTCGAAGAACCTCTCGGGCGGAGTGCTCTGGGGCAACGACCTCGCCCGCATCCTCCCGAACTGGGCGACCGAGATGCCGGTCGAGCGCCACCTCGTCCGCAAGCGGTTCGGCTTCCTGACCGCGGACAGCGCGGTCTCCTTCGACTTCGACGATGGGGCCTGGCGCGCGCGGCCGTACGTCGCGCACACGGTGCTCCGCGCCCGCACGGACGCCTGGCTCACGAAGAAGGCCGAGGAGGCCGGGGCCACCGTGGTCACGTCGGTCCCGGTCGAGCGGTTGAACTGGGAAGGGACCCGGGTGCACGGGGTGGTCCAGGGCGGCGAAAAGATGACGGCCCCCGTCACGATCCTCGCCGACGGAACCAACTCGCGGTTGGCGCTGGGCACCCCGATCCGGCCCGAACCGAGGCTGAGCGGCGAGTCGACCGAGCTCGGGATCAAGGAGGTCTACCGCCTCGATGCCGGCCGGATCGAGGAGCGGTTCTCGGTCGGGCCCGGCGAGGGGCACGCCGAGGAGTGGGTCGCTGGGCTGTTCCCGCCGGGGGTGATGGGGGGAGGATTCCTCTACACGAACCAGGACACGCTCTCCGTCGGCTTGATCCTCAGCATCCCCTCGCTGTTCGGGCGCGGGGTGTACTCGCACGACCTGATCGAGCAGTTCCGCCAGCACCCGGCGATCGCCGCGCGGCTCAAGGGGGCCGAGCTGGTGGAGTACGGCGCCAAACTGATCACGGGCGGCTGGGCGGGGCGCCCCTCCGCGTTCTCCGGGGACGGCTGGATGGTCGCGGGCGACGCGGCGGGGTTCGTCTTCTCGAACGGGATCGTGATCCAGGGGATGAACTATGCCGTGCGGAGCGGTCTCGAGGCGGCCGAGACGGCGCTCGCCGCGCGGTCGGCGGGCGGCGCGACGGCCGCGCGGCTCGCGGAGTACGAGCAACGCCTGGAACGCACCGGGATCCTGGGGGACTTCCGAGGGTTCGAAGCGATGGACCGCGTGAAATGGAACCCCCGCATCTACACCGCCTATCCGAAGTTCGCGGCCGAGCTGTTCCGCGCGATGATGACCGAACGCGGCGCCCCGAAGGAACACCTCTACCGGCTCGCCCGTCGCGCTCAGGTCGCGGCCGGGCTCTCCATGCGGAGCCTGGCGAAGGACGGGTTCGACCTCGTCCGTGGCCTCTGATGCCTCTCGGTCGCTCGGCCCGTCAGCGCGCGCTCCGGGGGCGGGTGCGCATCCGCTCCGCGCGTCCGGACGACTTCGAGGTCCTGGTCGAGCATCGACTCGGGATGTGGCGGGACATCGGAGGGAAGAGCGAGCGCTCGCTCACCGCCCACCGGCCCGTCTACGGCGCCTGGGCGCGGCCGCGCCTGGCCTCGGGAGAGCTGGCCGCCGTGATCGCCGAGGTGAACGGCCACCTGGCCGGCTCGGGCATGCTCTGGTGGATGCCCGCGCAGCCGCGGCCCGGGCTGGCCGCGGAGACGACCCCGTACATCCTGTCGATGTACACGCGGCCCGAGTACCGCGGGATCGGCGTCGCCACCGCCGTGGTGAGGTCGCTGGTCCGGCTCGCCCGGCAGGGCCATGCGGCCCGGGTGACCCTGCACGCCTCGACCCAGGGGAAGCACGTCTACGAGCGCCTCGGCTTCGAGATGACGACCGAGATGCGGAAGTGGCTCCGCCGGCCGCCCCGGCCGGCGCCCCGGAGGTCCCGGCTCAACCCGCGCGCACGCGCCGGATCTCCGCGGTGAGCGCCGGCACGACCTGGAACAGGTCCCCGGCGATCCCGTAGTCGGCGACCCGGAAGATCGGGGCGGTGGCGTCGGAGTTGATCGCCACGATCACGCGGGAGCTGACCATCCCGACCAGGTGCTGGATGGCCCCCGAGATGCCGACGGCCACGTAGAGCTGGGGAGAGACCGAGCGTCCGGTCTGCCCGACCTGGAGCGACGCGGGCCGCCATCCGGCGTCCGTGACCGCCCGGGAGGCTCCGACCGCCGCGCCCAGCGCCGCCGCGAGCTCCTCGACCAGGCGGAAGTTCTCGGCGGCCCGGAGCCCTCGCCCGCCCGACACCACGATCGAGGCGTCCCCGAGGGAGGGGCCCGCGCCCTGGGCCACGGCCTCGAGCGCTACGCGCTTCGGCGCCCACAGCGCCGGCGGGACCTCCGCGGCCGCGACGGCCTCGACCTGCGGGGTGACGGGAGCCGGCGCGGGCGGGGGGAACGCGTGGGGCCGGAGCGCGAGGACGAACCGGGGCCCGCTCAGGCGCCGGGTCTCCGTGGCCCGGCCGCCGAAGACCGGCCGGCGCACCCGGAGTCCCCCGTCGACCCGAGCGGCGTCGGTGACCCCCGTCGCGGCCGAGGCCTTCCAGCGGACCGACACTCGCCCGACCAGGTCCCGTCCGTACGTCGTCCCGCCCACCAGCACCGCGTCGGCTCCGGTGGACTCCGCGGCGGCCACGACCGCCGGGGCGGCGGCCGCGACGGGAGCGGAGTCCAGGCGCGGGTCCTCCGCGACCAGCGCGCGCGGGAGGCCGAAGCGCCCGAACTCCTCAGCCACCGTGCGCGCGTGCGCCCCGGCGGCGAACCCGACCACCGCGCCCGGTCCGCCCTCGAGGCCCAGCGCGACGGCGACCGCATCCTGCGAGGCCGCGGCGAGATGTCCGGCGGAGGTTTCCGCCACGACGAGGACCGTCACGAGAGCACCTTCGCCTCCTCGCGCAGGACCCGCACGAGGCGCTGGGCGGCCTCCTCCGGAGTCTTGAATTCGATCATCCGGGCGCCGGTCCGCGGCGGCGGGAGCTCGAACTTCTCCGGCTCGCTCGAGGGGGTCGCGCCGCTCGCGTCGGCGGGAGCCCGAGCGATCGGCGCCTTCCGGGACTTGAGGATGTTCGGGAGCTTGGCGGTGCGCGGGTCGTTCCACGCTTGCTGCAGTCCGACGACGAGGGGCGGGGCCGCCTCCCAGCGCTCGACCCCCGGCTCGGTGACCCGCTGGAACTTGAACCGGCTCGAGCTCGCGTCCCACCGGAGGTCCACGACGAAGCCGAGGTCGGCCACTCCGAGGAGCTCGCCCAGGGCGCCGGCGAAGAGGCCCGCTTCGTCGTCGCCGGCTTGCTTGCCGCAGAGGATGAGGTCGTGGGCGCCGGAGCGCAGCACGGCGGCGATGGCGCCCGCGGCCCGCACCGGGTCGCTCGCGAACGGCGCCGGAGCCTCGACCCAGGTCGCCTTGTCGCACCCGAGCGCGATCGCGGCGCGCAGCACCTCCTCGGTCCGGGGTGCGGGACCGCAGGAGAGGACATGGACGGTGGAGCCCGGCACGGATTCCTTCATCAGGAGGGCCTGCTCCACCGCCGACTCGTCGTATCCGGCCAGGATGAATTTCACGCCCTCGGCGTCGAGCGTGCGACCGTCCGGAGCGACCCGGAGTCGGGTCTCCGGTTCGGGGACGGGTTTGACGCAGACGACGATCTCCACGGCGTGTCCTGCGGCCCTAGGAATACGCCCGGAGGAGCTCGCGGGCGATGACCGAGCGCTGGATCTCGTTCGCGCCCTCGTAGATCTGGGTGAGCTTCGCGTCCCGGAGGAGCTTCTCCACCGGGTATTCCTTCATGTATCCGTAGCCGCCGAAGGTCTGGATCGCCTCGTCCGCGACGTGGAGCGCCGAGTCGGAGGCGAAGCACTTCGCGATCGACGATTCGAGCGTTCCCTTCGCGCCGTGGTCGATGGTCCACGCGGCGTGCCACGTGAGCAGGCGCGCGGCGTGGACCGCCTGGGCCATGTTGGCGAGCTTGATCTGGATCGCCTGGTGCTCGGAGATCGGCTTCCCGAACGACTGGCGCTTCAGGGAGTAGGCCGCGGCGTGGTCGAGGGCCGCTTGGGCGATACCGGTCGCGAGCGCTCCGATCGGGGTCCGGGTCTGGTCGAGCGTCCGCATGGCGAGCGCGAAGCCGTCGCCGTCCCCCCCGAGACGGTCGGCCTCCGGGACCCGGACGTCCTCGAAGCGTACGGTGCTCGTCGACGAGGCGCGGTGTCCCATCTTCTCCTCATCCTTCCCCGGGATCACCCCGGCCGCGGAGCGTGGAACCGCGAACGCGGTGATCCCTCGATGCCGGAGGCTCGGGTCGATGGTCGCGAAGACCGTGAAGAGCGAGGCGTGCGGGGCGTTGGTGATGAAGCACTTCTCCCCCGAGAGCACATAGTGGTCGCCCTCCTTGCGGGCCCGGGTCCGCAGTCCCCCCGCGTCGCTGCCGCCCGAGGGTTCGGTCAGGCAGAACGAGGCGAACTGGTACGCTGCGCAGAACGGCTTGAGCCAGCGCTCCTTCTGCTCCGGGGTCCCGGCGAGGAGGATCGGCTCGAGGGCCAGGCAGTTGGCGATGACCGAGGTGGTCATGCCGCCGCAGGCGTAGGCCAGCTCCTCGACGATCAGGCACTGGTCGAAGAGACTGAGGCCGCTCCCGCCGTACTCCGCGGGGACGTTGAGGTTCATCAGACCCAGGTCGAACGCCTTGCGGTAGATCTCGTCCGGAAAGCGGGCGGCCTTGTCGCATTCGGCGGCGTGCGGAGCCATCTCCGTGCGGGCGAACTTTCGGGCCATGTCCCGTAGGCTCTCTTGCTCCGGGGAGAGGGAAAAGTCGGGCATTTCGCCTAAACGGGCGCACCACCGGGACCCGCTATATCACGGCTTGGGTCCCCGGCTCCTCGTCTCGCCCTAGTGCCGCGTCCACCAGCGGAGTGCGGGACGTGAGTTCGTCACGCAGTGGACCCGGTTGAGCCGTCGAATCGCCAGTCGGAGGGCCTCACTCGCCTCCCCCCAGTCGGTGTAGTTGGTCCGAGTGAACGCCCACCGGCGTATCGTTCGGAAGTGGCTCTCGATCGGATTGAGATGACTGGCGTTCGTCGGCGTG
>JASHTC010000133.1 GCA_030040755.1 Thermoplasmata archaeon
CGACGACCCTTCGGGCGTTCACGGAAGAGGAGATGGGCCGGGTGCGGTCGGCCTAGGCCTCGGCCCCACGGCCGGCGTGCGGGCCGGGCAGTCGACCCGGTCGGTGAGCCCGAGGGCGGACTCCGGTGGGGGGGCGGTCGACCTCCGCCGCTCCGCGGTCCTCGCCGGCCGGGGACAGGTCTTTATCTCGCGTCGGATTCCCTGGCCCAATGAGCTCGGCCTCCCGAGGGGACGTCAAGGCCATCGTCGCCGGACTGAGAAAGTCCGAACTGCTGAAAAGCCTCAACGACCGCCAGCTGAAGCGGCTGGCCCACTACGCCCTCGTGCGCGACCTCGCGAAGGACGCCCTGGTCGTTACGCGCGGAGAGAAAGGGGTCGGTTTCTACGTCATCCTGGAGGGCCGCGTCGAGGTGCGGAAGGCCGGTCAGGCCGTCGCGAGCCTCGGGCCCGGGGACTTCTTCGGGGAGCTCGCGCTCTTCGACAACAAGCCACGGTCCGCGGACGTGGTGACGGTCGAGCCGACGACCGTGGTCGTCCTCTCCCGCTGGGAGTTCTGGGGATTCGCGGCGGACAAACCCGAGATCCTGAGGACGATCCTCCAGGTGATGGCACGGCGCCTCGAGCAGACCGCCCCCGCCGGGGCCCTCTAGACGGGGAAGCGTTCCCGACCTCGTCGCGGGGCGCGGCGCCCCGCTAGGTCCTCTCGATCCGGCCGGTGCGGCCCAGGGAGACCTCCGGCCGGCCCTTGTAGTCCTTCACCCAGCCCTCGACGATCCGGACTTTCTCTCCTTCGGACAGCAGGTCGACCTCGTCGCCCCACAGGACGAGCACGATCTCGCCGGTGTCGTCCCGGAGGAGCCCGTTTCGGACCTTTTTCCTTCCGCCGGTTCGCTGCTCGACCTCCCGGATCGGCTCGAGCTTCGCGACCGTGACCTCGATCGTCGCCACCCGTCCGGGGCGCAGGTCGGAGATGAACGTTCGGGGCGGAGGGTTTGCGGACATCGTTCGGCCCAGCCCGTACCCGAAAAAGACCCTTCGCCCGTCGCCTCCCGTGTGGGGCGAACACTGCGCGTCCGATCCGGGGGGTGCCGGTGCGAGGGATGATGGGTCCACCCGATCGTCGACCGGATCGGGGCCCGCGGGCCGGAAGCGGTCCGCGGAGGCCCAGCGCGGGCTCCGTCCCCTCCGCTCGGTGGCGGTCCGCCGGGGGGCAGGAAATCTCCCTCCCGGCGGGAGAGAGTTAATGCCCGGCGGCACGATGTCCGGCCGTGGCGGGCGTGCGGCTGATCGACGCGCTGCTGGTCGTCGGGATCCTCGTTGCGATCGGCCTCGCGTTCGCGCTCTTCGACTTCTGTGACGGCGGCGCTTCGCTCGTCCTGTTCGGGGCGGCCGCGGTCCTGCTCGGGCTCACCCTCTTCCGCTCGAACGCCTGGGCGACGATCGTCCCGATCTGCCTCGTAACGTTGATCCTGGTCCTGGCGGGGTGGTACGCCGCCAGCCTCGCCGGGTGCGTCGGGTTCTAGCCTCCCTCCGACCCGCACTCCGGAGATGCTCATCGGGAGTGAGCATCCCTTATGGGGCGCGGGCCTCGTGCCACCGGTCGTGCCCGACCCCGCTCTCCCGGACGGAGCCGCCGGAACGGACCTCGTCGTCCGGGCGGAGAACGTACGCCACACGTACGACCGGCGTCACTTTGCGCTGGACGGGGTGAGCTTCTCGGTCCGCCGCGGCGAGGTCTTCGGGCTGCTCGGCCGCAACGGGGCCGGTAAGTCGACGCTGATCCGCGCGATGACGACGCTCCTCCGTCCGACTTCCGGGACGCTCGAGGTACTCGGCATGGACACGGGCCGCGAGGGCCAGCGGATTCGCAGCCGGATCGGGGTCGTGCAGCAGGGCGAGTCGTTCGACTTCACCACCGTCCAGGGGAACCTCGACGTCTACGGGGTCCTCTGGGGGATCCCCAAGGCCGAGCGGGAGCGACGTCGGGAGCGATTGCTCGCCCAGTTCGGACTCGAGGACGTACGCAAGCGCCGGGCCTTCGACCTGTCGGGCGGACAGAAGCGGCGGGTCCAGGTCGCGCGGGAGTTCATGCACGACATGGAGATCCTCTTCCTCGACGAGCCGACCGTGGGGCTCGACGTGATCATGCGTCGGACCCTGCTCGACTCGGTCCGGGCCGAGGTGCGCCGGGGCCTCACCGTCGTCTTCACGACCCACAACCTCGAAGAGGCCGACTACCTCTGCGACCGCGTCGCGGTCATCGACGAGGGGAAGTTCCTCGTCCTCGACACGGTCGACAACCTGAAGCGGCTCTACGGTGGGAAGAAGACGATCGACCTGACCGTCGGGAACGGAGGCGCCGAACGGTTCTACTCCGCCCTCGGGGACCTCCTCGGGAGCGGAGCGACCCTCACGACGAGCGGGCCCTCGGCCGTGGTCCTCACCGACGACCCGAAGGGGACCCTCTCGAGAGTCGTCGAGCTGGCGCAGTCGATGGCGGTCCAGATCGAGTGGCTGAACGTCCGCCAGAACACGCTCGAGGACGTCTTCCTCCGCTCCGTGCGCCACGAAGGGGGTGAGGCCGCTGCCGCTCCCTAACCTCCTTCGGCTGATCTACCGCAACATCGTGGTCAACACCGACCCCGGGAGCCTGATCATCCTGGTCGGTCTCCCGGGAATGTATCTCGTCTTCTTCGGGTTCGGCTTCCAGTCGATTGCCTCGTCCGGCGGCGGCA
>JASHTC010000134.1 GCA_030040755.1 Thermoplasmata archaeon
GATAACGATAACGTGAGGCTGACTGGACAAACGGTCGAATTCTCCGGGTCAATGTTGATGTAGCCGGAACCGCTGGTCCGCCTGGAATCCCATGTCGCCGGGCACGAAAGGCACGAAAGGCAATGGCGGAGAGGCGACCCTCGCGAAGCTGAAGACCGAGAAGGTCCGCTGGGTGCAGCTGTTCTACACGGACGTCTTCGGCGGGTTCAACCAGGTCGACGTCCCGCTCGATACGCTCGACGCGGAGTCGTTCGCCTCGGGGGTCCCGAAGCTCGACGGTTCCTCGGTCCGCGGCTTCCGGGAGATCTTCGAGTCCGACATGCTGCTCGTGCCCGACCCGAGCACGCTCGCGACCATCCCGTGGAACCCCGACGCCGGGGGGACGGTCCGGTTCGTCTGCGACGTCCGCCTCGGCGGCACCTCCCAGCCGTACGACCACGACCCCCGCGCCGTCGCCCGCAAGACCGAGGAGGTCCTGGCGAGCGCCGGCTACGACACGTCGTACTGGGGCCCGGAGGTCGAGTTCTTCCTCTTCGACTCGGTCGAGCTGATTCCCTCCGCCCAGGGGGTGCGCGACCCGTGGGCGGGGGCCGGCTACCTGCTCCACCAGGCCGAGGCGCCCTGGCATCCCGGGGCGGTCGGCTCGACCATCCGGTTCAAGGAAGGGTACCACCGGACCCCCCCGCTCGATACGACGCTCGCGCTACGGGCCGAGATGTCGAACATCCTCACCGACGACTTCCACATCACGATGGACGCCCACCACCACGAGGTGGCGACCAGCGCCCAAGCCGAGCTGAACCTCCACTTCGACACGCTCGTCCCGACCGCCGACCACATCCAGGACATCCGCTACGTGATCAAGAACGTGGCCCACCGTCACGGGAAGGTCGGCTGCCTGATGCCCAAGCCGATCTACGGGGACAACGCCATCGGCATGCACACCAACCAGTCGATCTGGTCGAAGGGGAAGAACGCCTTCTACGACGAGAACGACCCGTACGCCGAGGTCAGTCAGACCTGCCGGTACTACATCGGCGGCCTGATGGAGCACTCGCGGGCGCTCTGCGCGATCACGAACCCGATCACCAACTCCTACCGGCGCCTGGTGCCCGGCTACGAGGCCCCCGTCTTCATCGCCTGGAGCAAGGCGAACCGCTCGGCGAGCGTCCGGGTCCCCTTCTACCACAAGAAGCGCCCGGCGGCCAAGCGGCTCGAGTACCGTACGCCGGATTCCGCCGCCAACATCTACCTGACCGAGGCGGCGCTCGCCCTCGCGGGCCTGGACGGGATCAAGAAGAAGATCCAGCCGCCGCCCCCCGTGGACGAGAACATCTACAAGCTCACGGTCGCCCAGCGCAAGGAGCGTGGGATCCGGGAGCTCCCCGGTTCGCTCGGGGAGGCGCTCGACTGCCTCCAGTCGGACCGGGCGTTCCTGAAGCCGGCGTTCGCCGACTCGCTCCTCGACACCTATGTCGAGATGAAGCGGGAGGAGCAGCTGGAACTGAACCTGCGGCCCCACCCGTACGAGTTCTACCGGTACCTGGACGTCTAGGGCCGGTCGGCCGGGGGCGCCTCCCCCGCGTCGGCTTTCTGCGGCCCGCGGTTCCGGTCCCGGCCGTCCGATGACCGAGAGCGTCCGCTTCACCGGAGGTCGCATCCTCACCGGGGCGCGGGCGGTCGACGCCGTGGTGGTCGAGGACGGCCGGGTGGTCGTCGCCGGGAGCGAGGAGGAGGCCCACCGGGCGAGCCCGGCGGGCACCGAAGTCGTCCGGCTCGAAGGCCGCCTGCTCCTCCCCGGCCTGATCGACGCGCACCTCCATCTCGGGGAGCTGACCCGGGTCGAGGAGGGTTTTCCCGTCGGGGAGGTGCGCTCGATCCCGGAGCTCGCCGACCGCCTGGCCAGCTGGGCGTCAGCTCACCCCCGCGGACCGCTCGCTGGCGGGGGCTGGTCTGCCGAGCAGTTCGGGGAGCGCCGCGAGCCCACCGCGCAGGACCTCGACCGGGTCGTGAGGGATCGCCCGGTAGTCCTCTACCACGCGAGTGGCCACGCCGGGGTCCTGAACACCGTCGCGCTGCAGATGGCGGGATACTCCGACCGAACGCCGGACCCGCCGGGGGGACGTCTCGGGCATGCCGCGAACGGGGAGCTCACGGGCATGGTCTACGACGCGGCCCTTGCGCCCGTCCGTCGGGTCACGGCGACCTACCCCCCCTCGCCGGCGGGGCTGGCCCGGATCCTCCAGCGGGAGAGTGCTCTGGGGGTCACGACGGTCGCCTCGCTGAACACCGACCCCGAAGAGCTCCGCGCGATCCGCGCCCGGCTCGACCCCCACCATCCGACGTTGCGGGTCCGTTGCTACGCCCGCGAGGCGAGCTGGGGGGAGTTCGCCCCCTCGGACTGGGTGCGGTCGGGAGCGCCGGGCGACCCCTCCCTCGTGGGGGTGAAGACGTTCGTCGACGGAGCCTTCGGCCCCCGCACCGCCTGGCTGGAGGCGCCGTATTCGGACCGCCCGGGGGAGTCGGGAATCCCCGTCCGCCAGGAGGAGGAGCTCGTCGACTTCTTCGAGCGGTGCGCGCGGGAGGCTCGGCAGCCGGCCGTACACGCGATCGGCGACCGCGGGGTGCTCGAAGCCCTGCGCGCCCTCGACCGGCTCGGGGACCAGGGACCCTCCCGGCCCCGGATCGAGCACGCCTCGCTGGTCCCGCCCTCCCTCTTCCCCCTGCTGGACCGGGTCCGTCCCACGCTCGTGGTCCAGCCGGGGTTCGTGTGGAGCGACGACTGGCTGGCCGAACGACTCGGACCCTCCCGGGCCCGCTGGGCCTACCCCTTTCGCACCCTGACGGAACACGGGCACCGGCTCGTCGGCTCGTCGGATGCTCCCTACGACCCGCCGGACCCGTGGCGCGGGTTGGCGGCCGCGGTCGTCCGCACCGCCCCGGGAGGGGGCTCGGCGAACCCGGCGGTCGACGAGACGCTCTCCCCCTCGCAGGCGCTGGAGCTGTACACCCGGAACGCCGGCCTCGCCCTCGGGGAGCCCGACCTGGGCTCGCTCGAACCCGGCGCGCCCGCCGACCTCGTCCTCGTCGAGGCGAAGGACCTGGCGGGAGCGATCCGCGCGGGGGCGTCGGGCGTCCGGCAGACGTGGGTCGCCGGAGCCCGCGTGTACGACCGCGCCCGGCCCCCGGACCCCCAAACAGTCTAAGCCCATCGTGCGGTCCACGGGGCGTGCCCGGACCGTCGGACGTGCCGGCCCAGAAGGAGTTCTCCCCGTCGATGCGGGTGGACCTCCTGATCTCGGACTGGCGGGCCGCGCTGCCGGTGGAGGCCTCCATGGAGGAGAAGGAGCGGCTCCTCTACGGCTCCGCCTGGGAGGCCTACCAAGAGGGCGACTACGGGTTCGGTCTGTGGTGCTGGCACGAGTGCGACCGCCTCTCGAACAACCTGAACGGGAACATCCGCGAGGTCACCCGGATCCTCGGACCCGGGCGGTACTTCGGCTTCTCGCACCGAAAAGCGGTCGCCGCGTCGGTCCCGGTCGAGCGGATCTACCGTCCTCGCAAGGGCGACATGAGCACTCCCCGGCCGGACGCGTTCGTCCTCCCGCACTACCAGGTGTTGTGCGTCTACCTCCTCCGCGCCGAGGCCGGCGACAAGACCTCGAAGGCGTTGCTCGAGATCGCGCTCGGGGAGCTCGAGGACCTCCGTCGAAACGATGCCTTCCTGAAGCACTTCGAAACGTTCCGCGACCTGTGGAACCGGACCAAGAACAGCGACGGCGGGGCCGGGCCGGTCTCCGCTCCCTCGACCCCGGAGCCGCCCGTTGCGGCGGCGCCCGTGGCGGCACCGCGTCCCGCGCGGCGGAAGGCGAGCAGGGCGCGTCCCTAATGTTCGTATAGACCGAGCCGTTCCCGCCCCCGGAGGCGGACGATGAAAGCCGTGGTGTTGGGGGGAGGGGGCCTGACGGGGAGATGCTCGGTCCGGGACCTCGCGACGTCCGGCGCGTTCGACGAGGTGGTCGCCGCGGACCTCGACCCGACGCTCGCGAGCCAGGCGGCGAAGGCCGCCGGATCGAGGGCACGCGCCGCGACGCTCGACGTGCGCGACCGCGGCGCGCTCGTCCAACTCCTGAAAGGAGCCGCGGTCTGCGTGAACGCCGTCCAGTACCAGTTCAACCTCGCCGTGATGGAAGCGACCTTCGAGGCCGGTGTGCCGTACCTCGACTTCGGGGGGCTGTTCCACATGACCCGGCGCCAGCTCGCGCTCGACGAGAAGTTCCGGGCGGCCGGGCAGCTGGCGATCCCCGGGCTCGGGCAGGTGCCGGGGATCTCCAACGTGCTGGCGATGGAGGCGAGCCGAGACCTCGACCGGGTCGACTCGCTGACCATCCGGGACGGATGGCGGGACCTGACGGAGAACGGGCCCGAGGTCCTCTTCACCTGGTCGCCGAGCACCTTCCTGGACGAGATGGTCCTGCCCGCGGTCGTCTTCGAGAACGGGGCCTACCACGACCATCCGGCGATGAGCGGGGCGGAGGAGTACGAGTTCCCGCCGCCCGTCGGACGGACGCGGGTCTACCGGACCCTCCACTCCGAGCCGGCGACGCTGCCCGACAGCCTCCGGTCGAAGGGGATCCAGCACTGCGAGTGGAAGGAGGGAGGGCCCGGGATCGAGGTCCTCCGGACGATGGCCCAGCTCGGTCTCGCCTCGGACCGACCGCTCGACGTGAAGGGACAGCCCGTCGCTCCCCGCGACTTCACACTTGCCCTCCTCAAGCGGGAAAAGCTGCTCGGCGCCCCCGAGGGGGTCGTGATCCACGACTGGGAGGTGTGCGACATCGAGGTCCACGGAACCCAGGCCGGCCAGCCCGTCGTCCGGCATGCGCTCGCCCGGTTCCCCCCGCGCCCGGACTGGAACCTGACCGTGACGGAGTACGCGGTCGGGGTCGCCGGCGCGGTGGGGGCGGAGCTCATCGCGAGTGGCCAGGTTTCCGCGAAGGGCGTGATCCCGCCGGAGCGGTGCATCCCTCCCGGGCCTTTCCGAGCGGCGCTGAAGCAGCGGGGCATCGAGACGGCGATCGTGCCGCCCGAGCCCCCGCTCCCGTCGATGTCTCGGTGACGGAGACACCGGGTCCCGCGGTCCCCCACCGAGGTACCTCAGTCCAAAAGCCTCGACCCCTCCGGGCCGTCGGCGACCCGGCGGCCCCTCCGGCCCGCCCCCGGCTACCCCGGCGCCCCCGGATGCCGGCGGCGCCACCGCCCCCGACCATCTCCCAGAAAAAACGGGCCCTGCTGGGGATTTTTCGAGCGGTTCAGGTCAGTTGAGAGAGAATAACACGACGTAATTGCAGTATTTCGAGCGCCTAATACGCGTCCCGTGCTGTCCTTCTCTCTGGATAGAGAAACGGAAATCACTCTCAGGTCCTTAGCCATCTATATATAGGCACCACCGGGTCGCAACTTCGCACTCTGATGTGGTACCTATGGCGGACATGGAACCCGCTTCTTTCACTGGTTCGGGCGAGCCCGAGAGCCCCCCGGACCGCCCCGCCCGGGGCGAGCGCCTAACCCCCGGCCGCGCGAGCGGCGGGGAGGTCGAACCGCATCCTCCCGCGCCCGCTCCCGAGACCCCTCCGGCGTCCCCCGCCAAGGAGAGAGAGAAGGAACGGGCCGAGCCCAAGGAGAAGGAGTCGAAGGAGAGCCGGGAGCCGAAGGAAGCGGCCCCGGTCGCCCCCGAGCCCGCCGACACGGAGGCCCAGCCGATGCCGATCCCGATCGCGCGGCTCGTCCCGAAGCTGAAGAAGAGCGCCCGCCTCTTCGCGGAAGGGAAGAAGCACATCCCCAACGCGTCCAGCTCCTTGATCCGGGTGGCGTCGTACGACCCATGTCCGCCGTTCATCGCGGCGGGCAAGGGCTCCCGGATCTGGGACGAGGACGGCAACGAGTACCTCGACTTCAACCTCGCCTACGGGTGCCTCATCAACGGACACGCGCCGCGCGAGCAGGTCAAGGCGATCCAGGAGCGCGCCGAGCTCGGCCTCCATTTCGCCGCCCCGACCTCGCTCGAGATCGACGTGGCCGTCCTCTTCCAGAAGATGGTCCCGAGCGCCGAGCGGGTCGCCTTCTGCTCGAACGGCTCGGACGCCACGCAGAACGCGATCCGCATCGCCCGGGCGGTGACGGGCAAGGACGCGATCCTCAAGTTCGAGGGCCACTACCACGGCCAGCACGACTACGCGCTGATCAGCGCGGAGGCGCCGCCGATCGTCGCGGGGCTCGACGAGTACCCCCGCCCGCTGCCGAACTCAGCCGGGATCCCGCCCGGGGTCACCGACTACGTGATGGTCGCCCAGTACAACTCGCTCCTCTCGTTCGAGCGGATGGTCCGCCGCTACCGCGACCGGCTCGCGGCCGTGATCCTCGAGCCGATCATGGCCAACTCCGGGATCATCCCGCCGCTACCGGATTACCTCAAGCGCCTGGTGGAGATCGCCCACCAGAACGAGCTGCTCGTCATCTTCGACGAGGTCTTCACCGGCTTCCGCGTGGCGCCGGGCGGCGCCCAGGCGCTCTACGGGGTCGAGCCGGACATCTCCTGCTGGGCCAAGGCGCTCGGCGGCGGGGTGACGATCTCGGCCGTCTCGGGGAAGAATGAGTACATGGAGCTGATCGCGCCCGGGCGGATCTCCTTCGGGGGGACCTACTTCGCCAACAACCTCTCGCTCGCCGGCGCGCTCGCGAACCTCAAGATGCTCCACCGGGGCGGAGAGGAGCTGTACGCCCGCTTCGACCGGATGACCAGTCGGCTCCACAAGGGGATCGAGGAGGCGGCGCACGACGCGAAGGTCAACGTCCTCGTCCAGTCGGTCAACGGGATGCTCCAGTTCTTCTTCACCCGCCGCAAGAAGATCCAGAACTACCGGGAGAGTCTGCAGATCGACTGGAACCTGTACCTCCGCCACCACCAGCTCCTCCTGGACAAGGGGATCTACATCCACCCCGACAACTACGAGCGGCTCACGTTCTCGAGCGCCCACACCGACAAGGACATCGAGAAGTTCATCTCGGTCGTCCACGAGACCTTCTCGGAGCTGAAGACCCTCCCGCGCGATTACCTTCCGTAACCCCGCCCCGCGCCATCGCTGGATTAATAGCGGGGACGACCTCGCGGATAGGATGGCGGCCGGTGCGGCGCCGCCCACCTGAGGGGGGGTGGGAGTGGGTCGAAACACCAGCGACCTCTTCGTCTTCGTCGGCAAACGCCTCCTCCAGCTCCTCCCCGTCCTCCTCGGGATCGTCCTCCTCACCTTCTTCATCCTCCACGTCGACACGAACGGCATCTGCTA
>JASHTC010000135.1 GCA_030040755.1 Thermoplasmata archaeon
AGGGTCCGGGCGACGAACTGGAGGGTCTCCTGCTTCGGGCGGAGCTCCTGGCGCGCCGACCACCACGCGTCGGCCACGACCCGGCCGTGGACCTTCCAGAGTCGGTCGCCGAACGGGCTCGCGGCGGTGCGGTCCCGCCCGAGGGCCAGCTCGTCGAGCCCGGTCGCCTTCGCCCGCTCGATGAGGAGGGGGAAGTCGTAGCCCCCGATGTTGTACCCCGTGAGCACGTCGGGGTCGTCCTCGGCGACGACGGCCGCGAACCGTTCGAGGATCTCCCGCTCGGAGGCGCCGCTGAGCTGGAAGGTCCGGCGCTCCTTTCCTGCCCCCTCCGAGACGCCGCAGATCGTGAAGATCGTCCGCGCCCGGATGGCGTTCTCGATATCGAAGGAGAGGACGCGCAGGGAGGGCCGGAACCCCTCCGCCGGCCGGACGTCGCGCCCGTCGCTCGTGACGACCCGGACGACCTCGGGGACCGTATACCGGGCGCGGACCTCCTCCGGTTCGTCCTCGGCCTCGAACGCGATCGTGAGACCGACCCCCTTGTCGTAGAGGAACCGATGCACGAACGGGATGTCGCACGCCAGCACGCTCGTCTCGTCCTTGGGCCTGCGGTACCGGTCCCGGTACTCCGGGACGCGCCACGGATGGTGGATCGTCACGCGCACCGCCGACCGGTCGCGTCCGTCGACCCACGTCGTGATGTCCCGGACCTCGACCACCTCGGGGTCCTTCTGCAGGCTGGCCCGGGTCTCGTCCGTCGGTTCGGTGAGCACGAAGTACGGACGGAACCCGTAGTACCGCGCGACCATCGCCCGCTCGTCGCGCGTGCGTCCGAACAGCTCGACGACGACCCCGTCCTCGAACGAGACGTACGAGCCCTCGAGGAGGAACATCTCGACCGGGCGCATGCCCCGACGACCCCCCGTTCGATTAAAGCCCTACCGCGCGCCCGACGGATGCGGGGTCGCGAGCCACCGGCCGAGGGCCCGAACATCGCCGGTCCACCGCCGAGCCAGCGTCGAGGAGCGAAGGGCGGCCGCCGGGTGGATGAGAGGAAAGATCTGGCGCTCCCCCGTGGGGCGGGGGCGCCCGGCGCATCGAAGGATGGGGGGAGCGCTCGGGTCGAGGGCCTCGAGGGCCCGAGCCCCGAGGGTGACGACGAGGCCCGGGGCGAGGAGCGCGAGCTGCCGGTCGAGGTACGGTCGGCAGGCTCGGGCCGCCGCCGGGTCGAATCGATTCCGGGGCGGTCGGCACTTGATCAGGTTCAGGATCCCATACTCCGTGGGGCCGAGCCCCAGGGAGGCCAGCGCGGCATCGAGGCGACGCCCGGAGCGCCCCACGAAGGGGAGCCCCACCCGGTCCTCCTCCGCGCCGGGGGCCTCTCCGACGAAGACGACGCGAGGGCTCCGGCTGCCTCGGTAGACGACGGCCTGGGTCCGGCTGCGGTGGAGCGGGCACTTCGTGCACGAGACGATCTCCGTCCACAACGTCTCCCACGGATCCGGACCGGCCGGGCGCGGACCGTCTCCGTCGGAGCGCCCCGGTCGTCGCTTCCGCGGGGCTCTCCGGTCGCCCTGAGAGTTCATGCGTCGGCGCGACGCGGGACCACCTTAAATAGCGGGGCCCTGTGGCTCGGCCCCTCCGCCGAGAATGCCTCCGCCCTCCGGCCTCAACACCGCGGGTCGCCTCGAGACCCTCCGCCAGCGGCGACGCTGGTCGGACCGGTACTACAAGCGGCGCACGCTGCACCTGAAGGAGCGGTCCGACCCTCTCGAGGGGGCTCCTCAGGCCCGGGGCATCGTGATCGAGAAGGTCGGGGTCGAGGCCAAGCAACCCAACTCCGCGATCCGCAAGTGCGTCAAGGTCCAGCTGATCAAGAACGGCCGTCAGGTGACGGCGTTCGCGGTCGGAGACGGGGCCATCAACTTTATTGACGAGCACGACGAGGTGCTGGTCGAGGGGATCGGGGGACGAATGGGGCGCTCGTACGGCGACATCCCGGGCGTCCGGTACAAGGTGATCCAGGTGAACGGCACCTCGCTCGACGAGCTGGTCCGCGGTCGGAAGGAGAAGCCGGCCCGATGAGCGGTTCCCGGGACCCGAACGCCAGCTACCCCGCCGAGGGGCCGGCCGAGGACGCCGGCCCCGTGGTCGTACGACCGGTCGCGGCCCCTCCGCCCCCCTTCCCGCTCCCCCCCCTGTTCGGGAAGTACTCGTTCGAGGGCATCGAGGTCCACGACCCGGGCCTCCTTCCGTATCTCTACCTCCATCCGATCTACGCGCCCCACACCGAGGGCCGGCTCGCCGGACGGCCGTTCCTGAAGACCCACATGCATCTGGTGGAGCGCCTCGCGAACAGCCTGATGAAGGGGGCAAAGTTCACGGGCAAGAAGTCGAAGGCCCTGGCGACCGTCCGCAAGGCGTTCGATGAGCTGGCCCAGAAGGAGCCGGACAAGAATCCCCTCCAGCTCCTGGTCGACGCCGTCGAGAACGCCGCGCCCCGCGAGGAGGTCACCCGGCTGCAGTTCGGAGGCATCTCCGTCCCCCGCGCCGTGGACGCTTCGCCCGCGCGCCGTCTCAACGTCGCGATTCGCAACCTCGCGCTCGGCGCCATCCAGGCCTCCCACAAGTCCATCAAGGCCATCCACACGTGCCTGGCCGACGAGATCCGCCTGGCCGCGAAGGGGGACCAGACGTCGTTCGCGGTCGGGCGCAAGGAAGAGGTCGAGCGCGTCGCGCAGTCGGCGCGTTAGGGCGGCCCCACGGAGGTTCGTGCATGACCCACATCCGAGCGGAGTTGGCGAAGGCCATCCCCGACATGATGCACAACCTCGACCAGATCCGCAATATCGGGATCATCGCCCACATCCACCACGGGAAGACGACCCTCTCCGACAACCTGCTCGCCGCGGCGGGGATGATCTCGAACGAGCTCGCGGGCAAGCAGCTCTACCTCAACTTCGACGAGCAGGAGCAGGCCCGCCTGCTCACGATCAACAACGCGGACGTCACGATCGTCCACGACTACGGCGACCAGCGCTACCTGATCAACCTCATCGACACCCCGGGGCACGTCGATTTCGGCGGGGACGTCACCCGGGCGATGCGGGCGGTCGACGGGGCGGTCGTGGTCGTCTGCGCGGTCGAGGGGGTCATGGCGCAGACCGAGACCGTCCTCCGTCAGGCCCTCCGCGAGAAGGTCAAACCGGTCCTGTTCATCAACAAGGTCGACCGGGCGATCAAGGAGCTCCAGCTGACCTCGGATGCGCTCCAGAAGCGGTTCACCGGGATCATCACCGAGGTCAACGAGCTGATCCGCAAGATGGCCCCCGAGGAGTTCGTCGACGAGTGGAGCGTCGACCCGAGGGACGGGTCGGTCGCGTTCGGCTCGGGGTACGACAACTGGGCGATCAGCGTCCCGTACATGCAGAAGACCGGCGTCAAGTTCCCCGATATCATCGAGTACGTCAAGTCCGGCCGGACGAAGGAGATCGCGCAACGCGCGAAGATCAACGACGTGGTCTTCGACATGGTCGTCCGCCACCTCCCGAGCCCGAAGGTCGCGCAGAAGTACCGGATCCCCAACATCTGGAAGGGCGACACCGCCTCCCCCGTCGGCCAGGCGATGGTCGCGACGGATGCCCAGGGCCCGACCTCGTTCATGGTCACCGACATCACGATGGACCCGGCCGCCGGCGAGATCGCCACCGGCCGCGTCTTCTCCGGTAAGCTCCAGAAGGGGATGGAGCTCGCCGTGGTCGGCACCAAGATCCGCGACCGCATCCAGCACGTCTCGCTGTTCATGGGCCCCGAGCGCCTGATGGTCGACGAGGTCACGGCCGGCAACATCGCCGCGGTCATCGGCCTCAGCGACGCGTTCGCGGGGACGACGATGTCCTCGGACCCCCAGATGGCCCCCTTTGAGGAGATCCGTCACGTCTCCGAGCCGGTCGTCACCGTCGCGATCGAGCCGAAGCGGATGGCCGACCTGCCGAAGCTCATCGAGGTGATGCGGAAGGTCGGCAAGGAGGACGCGAGCCTCCGGGTC
>JASHTC010000136.1 GCA_030040755.1 Thermoplasmata archaeon
GGACCTCCCGGATCTTGATGGCCTTCCCGATCTCCGCGCTCTCCACCCCTTACCGGGTCACCCGGTCCGACGGCCGTCGCTACTTCGCGAACTGCGCCTGGGATGCGATCGCCTTCCACCCGATGCTCGACGAGCCGGTCCGGGTCGACTCGTTCTGCCATCACTGCGGGGAGCCCATTCGGTTCCGCCTCGAACAGGGGAAGGGAATTCCGCTGGGGGGAGCTCTGCCGTTGGTCCACCTCCGACTGCCCGCGGCCGAGTGGTGGAAGGACATCACTCGAACGTGCGCCAACACGATGGTGTTCCTGGGCGCCGAAGGGAGGCACCGGGCCGGGAAGGACCTCGAGACGGCGGCGCAGGAGGGAATCGTGTCCGTGGACCAGGTCGTGGGGATGAGCCTCCCGATCTACTCGGGCAAGCTCCGCAAGGAGTACGAGCGGCCTCCGGTCGGCGTGATCCAGGCCCAGTTCGAGCGGCTCGGCTTGACGGGTCCTCACTGGAAGCTATAGGGCGCCGGGGGAAGCCCCGGTCCCTCTCGGGAGCGAGCCGGCGGGCCCCCGAGCCCCGGGGCCGTGCTTCAACCTACGGAGAGCGTGACCGAGAGGGGACCGTCGTAGCTGACGGTCGGGGCTTGCACGGTCACGTTAGCGTACTGGACCGGCTGCTGCGTGACCGCGAAGGAGACCATCTGGAAGGGGCTGCTCACGCTCGCGCCGTCGAGCCGGAAGCAGATGGAGTTGCAGGTGAGGGTCAGCGTCACCGTCTGCGATGCGTGCAGAGAGAATCCGCCGGACGTCGTCAGGAGGCCTCCCAGCGCATACCAGCTCACGGAAGTCACCTGGACCGTTACCTTGCCCGAGTCGTAGGCGGCGACGTCGGCCACGACGAGCCCGATCAGGACGAAGATGGCGAGGACCAGGACGACCAGCACCCACGGGATGCGCATCCGGGGGAGGCGGTGGAGGCCGACCTGGTCGTAGGCGCCGTAGAAGGTCGCGACGTTATCGTGCATCGCCATGACGTCGGGCTTCCTCACCGAGCCCAGTCGGCGAACGGGCGCAACGGTCTTCGGGTTTCCAGCACGTGGTCCTGATGGACGGGACGGCTCCCGGCTGGAACTGTACATGCGAGCTCCAGCTACTTGAGGGTGCGGTTCGAGCGGGGCGCGGAGACGAGCGACCCCGCCGCACCCGCGCGAACGACGGGCGGGACGGACCGCTGGGAGTCGATGCGGGGCCGCCCCCCGACTTCGGACCGGGAGAGAGCGGGGGTCGCGGGGCCGCTACTTCCTACGACGACCGCGAGAGCGCGCTCGAGTCCGGGCGCGCGAGCGCACGGTGGGACGAGCGCGGACCGGCACGCTGGGCTCGAACAGGCCGATCCTGTTCCCCTCGGGGTCCGCGCCGACGAAGCTCCATCCCATGTCGGGCACCGGCATCTTCGGGACGACCTCCACGCCCCCGGCCGCCTTGAACCTCTGGATCGCCGAGTCGATCTCGGCCACCACGATGTAGTTGCGAGGGTGCTCCTCCGGCCCCGTCTTCGGATACATCCCGCCCGAGACGCTCTTCCCCGGTGGCCCAGTAGAGATCAGCCAGTAGAAACTCCCCCCGGGCATGGGAGCCTTCTGGAACTTCCAGCCGAAGACCTCCGTGTAGAACTGGGAGAGTCGCTCGGCGTCGCTCGCCGGGATCTCGAAATGCACGACCGTCTGGGTCACCATCGGGGGCCTCCGCGCCCCGGAGGGAACCCGGGGTTAAGAATCCGAGGAACGGAGTGTTCGCTTTCCGCGCGCCCGTCCGCCCGCGGTCCACGGACGGGACCTCGGGCGCGTCCATGCCCATAAAGGCCCGCGAGCTTCCGGAGCCCGAGGTTCCGGGCGATGAAGACGCTCCTGGCCGAGACCGCGGAACGGGCAGCGACGTATCTCGAGGGGCTGAAGGGGCGCCGGGTCGCTCCGACTCCGGGCGACCTCGCCCAGTTGGAGGAGCTCGCCGGCCCCCTTCCGGAGGAGGGCGCGGAGCCCGCCGCCCTCCTCGCCCAACTCGACCGATACGGCTCCCCCGCCACCGTCGGGTCCGCCGGAGGGAGGTACTTCGGGTTCGTGATCGGCGGCGCCCTGCCCGCGGCGCTCGCGGCGAACTGGCTCGCCGGTGCGTGGAATCAGAATGCGGGCCTCGAAATCGCGTCGCCGGTCGGTGTGCGGCTCGAGCGCGTGGCGCTCGGCTGGGTCCGGGAGCTGCTGGGGCTGCCCTCCTCCGCGCAGGGGGTCTTCGTGACCGGCGCGACCATGGCGAACTTCTCCGCCCTGGCCGCGGCGCGTCATGCCGTCCTCGAGAAGGCCGGCTGGGATGTCGCGGCCGGGGGCCTGTTCGGCGCTCCGCGGGTCACGGTCGTGGTGGGGGAGGAAGTCCACGTCACGCTGCTCAAGGCGCTCTCCCTCCTCGGCTGGGGCCGTGAGCAAGTCGTCCGGGTCCCGACCGACGCCCAGGGCCGGATGCGGGCCGACCAGCTGGGCGAGCTCGGGGGCCCGACCATCGTGTGCCTCCAGGCCGGGAATGTCAACACGGGCGCCTTCGACCCGGCGCGCCAGGTCTGCGAGCGGGCCCATGGCGCGGGCGCCTGGGTCCATGTGGACGGCGCGTTCGGCCTCTGGGCGCACGCGGCCCCGGGGCGGCGCCATCTCACGGAGGGCGTCGAGCAAGCGGACTCCTGGGCGGTCGACGGTCACAAGTGGCTGAACGTGCCCTACGACAGCGGGATGGCGTTCGTCCGGGACGGCGAGCCGCTGAGGGCGGCGATGGCGGGCGCCGAGCGGGCCTCGTACCTGCCGATCTCCGGCCGGGGAGAACCCACGGAGTACGCCCCGGAGCTGTCCCGCCGGGCGCGGGGCGTCGACGCCTGGGCCGCCCTACGGAGCTTGGGGCGCTCGGGGATGGCGGACCTCGTCGAGCGGTGCTGTTACCTCGCGGCCCGGCTGGCCGAACGACTCCGCACCGGAGGATGCCGGATCCTGAACGACGTCGTCCTGAACCAGGTACTCGTCGCCTTCGGGAGCGATGAGCGGACGCGCCGGGTCATCGAGGCCGTGCAGCGGGACGGGACCTGCTGGTGCGGGGGGACCGTCTGGCACGGGACCGCCGCGATGCGGGTCAGCGTCAGCTCCTGGGCGACGACTCCGGAGGACATCGACCGGTCCGCGGCCGCGATCCTTCGGCTCGCGGCGGAGTGAGTGCCGCCCGATTGCGTGCCCGGGGAGCGTCTCCCTCGTCCCCACCGCCAGGGCCCCCCGACCCGGCCGCCGGTCGGGGGGGACGACTCCGACCGACGTGGGAATCCTACGACCAGGACGCGTTCCACGGCCGCACGGTCCTCGCCCGCACCCCCTGGCGGGAAGCCTGGCCGACCCGCCGGCGCATGGCGCCGTCGCTCTCGGCAGACTCGGAGGAGCCCCGGGGGGTCCCCTGGGCCGGCGGGCTTCCCCGAGGGAGGCGGGAGTCGGTTCCCCGGCTACCCGTCCGACCCGCCGGGGCCCGCGCCGAGCGCGGACCGCCGGAGCTCGTCGCGGACATACTCGATCCGTGCGCGGACCGTAGCTTCTGTGCCGAAGCGACGCGCGATGACCTCGACGCCCTGGAGTCGCTCGGCCGAGAGTCCGTCGATCACGTTGGTCAGGATCTTCTCGGCATAGGCCCGCCAGCGCTTGGTCAAGAGACGGGTGTACCACACCGCCTCGGGGGTCGCGTAGCGGACCCCCTCGACCTCCGAGGAGGCGTCGCGCACCAGGAAGTCGAAGAACTCCTGCCCGGACCGTTTTCCCGAGAAGGCGCCCGAGTCCACGATGTCGAGCGGGATCCCCGCATGGTCGAGGATCCCGAAGCGGGTGACTTGGTCCGCCTCCCACGCCAGCGTCAGGGCCGGGTCGCCGCTCAGGCGCCGGACTGCCTCCCGGTAATCCGTGGTCGTCACCATCACGTCCACGTCGCGCGTCGCGGTCGCCGCCTCCTGGGCCACCGCCTTGCCTCCCACGATGACGTACCCGATCCCGTGCCGGCGGAGGATCGCGTCGGCGGCGTTGACGGCCGGGTCCTTCATGCCGCCTCGGGGGAGGACGGGTTGTTCTGCTCCACCCAGCGGAGGTCCCCGACGGGGAGCGGCCGGCCGACCTTCGGAAGCGCCGGGGCGAACTCCTGCAATCTCACCTTCGTGGCCGCCGCCTCGAGCCCCTCGTTGCGGACCCGACGATACAGCTCGCTCGGGTCGAGCCGCGAGCGATTGCGCACGGCGACCACCCGCGCGGCGAGCGGGTCGAAGCGCAGCAGGAGGGTGACGAGCTCGACGACCCCCGGCGCGCGGAGGGCGTCCGCATCCCGAACCGGCAGCAGGCGGTACTCCGAGGTGATCTTGCGGGAGAGCCTCTCGGGGACCGCGAGCCACGGCCGGAAGCTCACCGGGTACCCGCTCTTCGTCACCCACTCCGAGGTCAGGAGGAGCGCCGGCACCCGGTGCCGGCGGAGCCGCTCCACGTCCGCCGGGGAGCGGACGCGCGGACGGTACTCGAGGGGTGGACGGCCCCGATGCCGCGGAACCGGCACTCGCATCTCGGGCGGGAGCGGCCATTCCCCCGGTTCGCGAAGCAGACTCTCCTCGACCCGCATCCCCGGAACCACCGGCGTGTAAGTATTTATATTATGTTGCCGGCGGCGTCGCCCGGCACCCCCCCCCGCTCGCTCACTTCGTCAGGTGACGCCGGTGCGCGGCGGCCCGGGACGCCCGGCGGGGAAGCCCGCACCGCCGGGCGAGACGGCGGAGCTCGGCGGGGGTGATCCACTCGATCTTGAGGTAGTCGAGGAGCTCCCGGTCGGTCATCCCGATCCGCTTCCCCTCGGCGACGGTGATCCGGTAGGCCTCGATCTCCGAGGGCGCGTCCACGTAGCTCAGCTTGGGGTAGAAGAGGGGCCGCCCGCGCCGGAACTGGCGTACGTGGCACAGCTCGTGGACCAGGTCAAGGTAGACGGTGCGAAAATCGCTCCCCTTCAGGTGCTTCGAACTGATGATGAGGTGCCCGTCGACGTCGCTCGTGCCCATGTAGCCGAAGCGCGAGGAGAAGAACTCGACCTTGAGCGACCGGAGCACGCGGAGGGTCTGACGTCCGAAGAGGCGGCGGACCGTCGGCACCCCCTCGAAGCCGCGGAAGAACCGGGTGAACGGGTAGAGCTTGGTCGGTGCCTCTCGCTCGATCCGTACCCCGAGCCCCGACTCAGAAGCCATCCCGCGTCTCCCTGCGGGAGCGCAACGGGCGGGGCTCTAAGCCCCTTCGCCCGCGCGACCGGCGGACGGTAGCTCGACCCGGCGGCAGGCACGCGCGGGGGGGGGAGCCCGGCACCCCCTCCGTCCGGTCGCGTCCGATCCTCCCCTCGTGGGTCGCCGGCCGCCCTAACCCGCGGACGTCGCGAGGGCTCGCGGCGTCCGGGAGCCCGCAACGTTCGAGGCCCCCGACCCCTTGCACACTGGGGAACTTGCGGGGGTACAGCTGTGCGCCGTCGTGGGATTCGTCCCCGCGGGAGTCGCGGCGCTCAGGACCAGATATCCGACCACCCCTACGAGCACCGCGACGCCCGCAACAAAGATCGTCGCCGTCAGTCGCCCCGCGCCCCGTCGTTCCGTCGCCCGTCCGAGCTTCGCCCCCGCCTTCCCTTCCTTCATCGTTCTCGTGCCTCCTTCCGAGGAGTACCCCCTCTAGGGCCCGGAAGGGCGGAAATACGGGAGGGCCCCCGCCGGTGAAGGGCGGATATACTCTAGCGACGCGGCCCGGTCGCCCGGGAGTCCCCGGCCCGCGGGTCAGGGGGCGCGCGGTCGATGGATGCGACGCACCGGGAGCCCGTCCTTGCGCAGCAGCTCGATGAACCGTGGGTGGTCCCGGATCGAGTCGAAGTACACGCCCCGGTAGTAGAGCCACAACGTCCGGTCACCGTCCCGGGCATCCTGCTCCAGGAGGTCGAGCGCCTTCGACCCCTCCCCGAGGGGCGCATAGAGCATCGCGAGGTCGGTCGCGGACAGGTAGTACTTCACCCCACCTCGTGCCACCTCATCGAGGACCGCTCTTCCCTCGTCGGGCCTTCCCAAGAGGGCATTGAGCAGGGCGTGGTCGAACCGCTCCACGTCGCTCGTCCCCGTCAGCGGCCGGTCCGCTTCCTGGATCGCATCGTCGCGCAGGCCCGCTTGG
>JASHTC010000137.1 GCA_030040755.1 Thermoplasmata archaeon
GGGTGCCCGGAATCCCCGGCGACCGTGTCCAAGGCAGCCCGCGCCGGCCCGGGGTCGGCCCCCGCTGAGCTTTTCCTCCGCTGCCCCCTGGCTCGGAGGATGGTCCCCTCCCCCCGCGTTCACGGTACGGTGTATCAGCTCAACCGCAAGCCCGAGAGCGCCCACGAGCATGGGCTACCGAAGGCCCCGGTCACCGCCGCTTCGATCACGCCGGCCGGGCTGAGCGGAGATTTCAATCGCTATCGCCACGAGGAGAAGCACGACGACCCGGCGATGGCGCTCATGATCATTCCTCTCGAGACCATCGAGCAGCTCGACCGGGAAGGCTGGCCGGTCCGGCCGGGGGACCTCGGGGAGAACATCACCTCCCGTGGCCTGCCGTACGATGCGTTCGCCCCCGGGGCCCGGTTCCGTATCGGCGGAGCCCGGGTCGAGATCTCCAAGCCCTGTACCCCATGCGACAACCTGTTCCTTCTGCCGTACGTCGGCCCGGCACGCGGCCCGGAGTTCCTGAAGGTGATGCTCGGCCGAAGGGGTTGGTACGCGCGCGTGCTGGAGCCCGGACCGGTCCGGACCGGGGACCCGATCGAGCGGGAACCACCCGACAGCAGGTAGGCCGGTGAAACGCGCCCCTCGGCGGCGGCGTTCCGCCGGGGGTGGCTTCAAGTATATCTTTCGACACCCGCTCGGATGGCCGACCAACGTTGCCCCCATCAATCCCCGAGCCGGCGAGCCATCCTCCGACTGAGCCTGCACGAACCCCGCGACTCTCGGTCTACGACATCGGCCTGCTGGCGCTCGTGGGCATCGTCTGGGGGTCGGCCTACGTCTTCATTCGGGAGGGCATCGTCTTCGGTGCCTCTCCGCTCCTCTTCGCCGCGGTGCGATACCTCCTGTCGGCCGCCGCCTTTGCCGCCCTCGCCGCGGCGCGCCGGGAGGCGGTCCCGCCCCGACGGGAGGCTGTCGTCTCCGCGGGGCTGGGGGGCATCCTGATCATCGGGATGTACGGGGGTCTCCTCTACTGGGGAGAGCAGTACACCACGGGAGGCTACGCCGCCGTCCTCGCGGCGACCGCTCCCATCATCACGGTCGTGGTCGCCTACTCGCTGCTCCCGTCCGAGCGACTCGGTCCGCTGGCCCTCGGCGGCCTCGCTCTCGGGTTCGTGGGAGCGGTCGTGCTCGTGGCTCCCGCCCTGTTCGGGAGCTCGATCGGGACGTGGCCCGGACCGGCCTTCGTGCTCGGCGCCTACCTCAGCACGGCGGTCGGCACGGTCCTGCTCCGGCGCATGGCGTCCGGACGGCAGGGGCTCTGGCAGATCGCCCTCCAGTTCGTGGTGGCCGGAGCGCTGTTGATCGCCGCGGGGGCTGTGCTCCCGTACCCGGAGCGCTTGCCGTCCGTCGCGGCAGTGTGGTATTCGCTCGTCGCCCTCGTCCTGCTCTCGTCCGTCATCGGCTACTTCGGCTACTTCGCCCTGCATCATCGCGTGGGTCCCGTCCGGGCGAACATCGTCGCCTACCTCGTCCCCCTCGCGGGCGTGGGCATCGGCTCGGGGTTCTTTGCGGAGCCCATCACCCTCTGGGAGGTGGTGGGGTTCCTGATCGTGATCGGAGGCGTGACCCTGATCCTCCGGGACTCCGTGCGGCGGGCGAGCGGTCCACCGACAGGCTCGGGCCCCGCCTCTCCCGCGAAGTAGCTCGGGCGGACCCGGCCGGGGCGGGGGCGGGCGATTTGGAGCGGCGCCGCGGGACTCGGGGAGTCCGTCAGTCTTGAAATAGCGCCGAGGCTTCGGACTTCCTCGGTGTCAGGAACTCCCCCGACCGGAAGTACCGACCCTACGGCGACCTCGACGACCTCGGGCGCGACCCCGCAGGGGCCCCGGCGAGGGCCGCAGAAGCGCCAGCGCAAGATGAGCGGCGCCGTGATCGCGATCATCGTCGTGGTCGTGGTGGTGGTCGCGGGGGTCTTTGCCTACCTGGACATCACCCACAAGCTCCCCGGACAGTCGAGCTCGGGAGCGAAGTCGAATACGCTGGTGGTCTGGCAGGACTTCAGCCCGACCGAGTTCCCCGCGTTCCAGTCGGCGGTGGTGCAGTTCGAGGCTACGCATCCGAACCAGACGGTCACCTGGGTCAACGAGACGACCCCTTCCCCATCCAACTATGTGGCCGCCGCGCTCGCGGGGGATGCCCCCGACGTCCTGATCGGGACGAGCGACTTCGCGGGAGGCCTCTACTACGACGGATTCCTCGCCAACCTGTCCAAGCTCCTGCCGGCCTCCGCGTTCACCCCCTTCCTCCCGGTCGCCCTCGCAGACAACACCCAGTCCGGCACGGTCTTCGGCATCCCTCTCAACGTCAACGGCGTGGCGATGATCTACAACAAGGAACTGGTGCCGGTGGCCCCCACGAACACCGACCAGATGATCCAGGATGCCAAGAACATCACCACGACCTCGGGCGGCAAGATCGTGACGGCCGGGTTGATCTACGGACTCGACTCGGATGGCGGATACCGCTTCCCCGCGTGGCAATCCGGCTTTGGCAGCACGTTCTTCAACACGAGCGGGCTTCCCAACCTCAACAACACGGCCACGGTCGACGCGCTCGAGTTCTTGAACAACTTCACCACGGTGGACGCCATCGAGCCCCCGGGGGTCACGTCCGAGACGACCTACGAGGACCAGTTCGCCGAGGGACACGTGGGGATGATCTTCGACGGGCCGTGGGACATCGACACCTACGTGGCCGCCCTGGGCGCCACCAACGTCGGGGTCGCCCCGATCCCGATGGTCTCCCAGACGGGGGACTGGCCGGAGCCGCTCTGGGGGTCGATCGGGGCCTACGTCAGCGCGCGGAACGCCTCGGGGGCCAGCCCGGCGCTCTTCAACGAGTCGCTCAACTTCTCCCGGTTCCTCGCGAGCCCCGCCGTGGAGGGAGAGCTGTTCAACTCCTCGGGAGACATCCCCTCGCTCGCGAACACCTTCGGCTACGTGGAGTCGCTGAAGATCCCGTTCGTGCAGGGATTCCTGGACCAGTTCTTCAACCACTCCCAGGCGTTCCCGAACCTCCCCCAGATCAGCTACTACTGGACCCCCTTCGGGGACGAGGTCTCGGACTACATCGCCGGGAGCATCACGGCGGCCCAGGCAGTCTCGAGCATCCAGAGCCAGATCATCGCCGAGATGCAGCAGAACCACATCCCGCCCGAGTAGGCAAAGGGGTCCCCCCCGAGGGGGACGTGGGTCCCGCCGCTCCTCGCTCGGTCGGGGGCCCTCGCTTCAAGCCCAGGCCCGCGGGTCGCAGAACGGCTCTGTCCGACCGGTTCCCGGCCTGCGGCGTCAGGGCGCAGGGACCGGCCCTCTGCATCGCCGCGTGTGCCGGCGTACCGGGCCCGCTCCGCGAGATGGGCAGGGCCGCGGCCTGCGGGCCGGGGACGGCTCCGCCGCTAGAGGGAGCCTCTTCCCGCTCCGTCTTCCGGAGAGGTCGGAGGGACTGGTCCCACCGCAGTCGGCCGGCGTCGGCCGGGAAGGGGTTGGGGACTCGGCGCGGGTCGAGCGTCGGGGCCGATCAGGTTCCCCCTTCCTCCGAGGGCGGCTGTTCGCCCGAGGAGGTCGGCGGGTTCGAGGGAGTTTCCGTGCCCGGTTCCTGGCCGGTGGTCGGCGGGCTCCCGCCCTTCGGGCGCCGCGCGATCGCGACGATCGCCCCGATGACGATGAGGATGACCACCACGGCGATCACGATCCATACCCAGGTCGCGATCGAGGACGACGAGGTCGAGGGGGACGGGGGGCTCGCGACGGTGCTGACCGCGGTCGGGATGAAGAAGACGTTCCCTCCGCTGCCCGAGTTGGTGAACCCGACGTAGGCGGACCAGGTGGTCCCCGACTCGGCGAGCAGGACGGAGGGCGACGAGTCCTGCCCGTCGCTCGTCAGCGCCTTGAGGGTCACGTTGCCGGTCCCCGCGGCGAGGTAGATGTTGGAGCCGGTCGCGTTCTTGAGCGCGATCGCCACCGCGACCCCGCCGGAGGGGTCCGCCGCGAGCGCGAGGCTCTCCACCGTGGCGCCGGTCGGGATCGCCGCCGTCAGGACCGTGGACGTGCCGAAGGTCACGCTCGTGCCGCTGAAGGTGAGCGTCACCACGGACAGTCCGCTCGCCGTCGCGTAGGCGAGGTACGTCGTCCCGCCGGCGGTCGATAACCCGACGGCGAGCGCGCTCAGCGCGTCGGAGCCGGAGGCGCCCCCGCCCGCGGAGGCGATCTGCACCGTGCCCCCGATGTCGAAGGCCAGCTCGAACCCGATGCTCGCGTCGGTCACCGCGGCGGCCTCGATGGGACCGCTGGCCGTCCCGGTCGTGACGACTCCCGTGGCGACGTTCTCGAAGGCATAGTTGGTGCCGTTCCACGCCACGAGGCCCGGGGTGGTCCCGCCACTGGCCGCCAGGCCCGCGGGGACGAAGGTCAGGTTCGGGCCCGCCACCGGCGTGCTCCAGAGGACCCCGTTGGTCGAGGTCGACGAGTAGAGCTGGCTGCCGAAGGCATAGAACGCCTCCGGGTCCGACGAGGTGTTGACGATCGCCGACGGCCCGAGGGTCGAGACGGAGACCTTCTTCGTCACGAGCAGCGGCAGCTGGATGCCGTCCAGCACCGCGAACGACGTCTTGGTGAACGTGTTCAGGAGCGCCTGCTGGGTCTCGGCCGCATCCGAGGCGTTGACGACCGCCGGGGCGATGTAGCTGTAGACGTTCGTGGAGGTCGCCGGGTCGGTCGACGGCGCCCCGCCGCCCTGGTAGGCGGCGCTCATGTTGTCGACCTGTCGCCACTCGTCCCCGACTCCGCCTTCCCCGTCCTGCGAGCCGGCGACGATCGTGTAGGTGTCCGTCGAGATGGTGGTCCCGACCAGAGCGGTCGGTACCTGGATGCTGACCGTCTTGTTGGTCACGATCGTGCCCGAGTCGACGCTCGGGGCGAGCCCGGTATTCGAGCTCACCAGCACGTCCGCGGGGTAGGTGGCCCCCGAGGCGCTGATGACGAAGTTGCTCGCCGCAAAGCCCGAGGCCTGGATGCCCCACTGCCAGGCGGCGGCCGGCGTGACGTTGATGTTCGACCCGGGGATTCCGACGGTGCTGCCACCGGTCGCCCCCGCCTCGTGGATGAGGATGTCGACCACCGGCTGCGAGAACCCGAGCGGACTCCCGAACGGGTTCGACAGCTGCGCGAACGTGATGTTGAACTGCACCGTGTAGGGGTTGTCCGACACGTTCACGTACGTCATCTGGAGCGAGTTCGGCGGGAAGTCGGGCAGTCCCGGCGAGAACAGCTGCGTGGGCATCGTGTAGTAGCCCGGTCCGTTGTCCGCAGCGGTGTTGTGGATGGTCGCGATCGGGGTCAGGATGGCGAGCGACGAGGGGATCGTCACGATCATCGGGCCCGACCAGCTGACGGGCGCCCCCGTGGTGCCGTTGACGGCGGCGACGAAGAACTCGATCGACTGCCCGGGGGACATGCCGAGCACGCTCGTCGGTACCTGGAGCTGCAGCATCGAGCCGACGAAGGCGTCGCCGACGATCGGGGTGCCCGCCGTCCAGGTGCCGTCCGGGCCGCTCGTGAAGACCCCGAGGGTCGCGCTCCCACTGGGGGTCACGCTGCTGCCCTGGATCGTCACTTCGGTGGTGGCGGCGAAGCCGAAGGACGTCGAGCCGACCTGGTAGACCGCGTTCGGGACGTTCAGGCTCTGCAGGTCCCCGGCCTGCGGGTTGACCGGCGAGAAGAAGATGTCGATGTCGTCGCCCGCCGCCGTGTAGAAGTTGGGGGCCTTGTAGGCGGAGGTCGCGCCGTTGACCTGGACGGAGAAGTACAGGTTGCTGATGTCGAACGCGTAGTAGGTGGCGGAGACCTGCCCGGCACCGCTGGTGCTGTCCCCCGTGGTCTGGACGTACGCGCCCGACCACGCGTCGTTGTGGTTGACGGAGTAGGCGGTGCCCCCCGAGAACGCCTCGGAGGTGTAGAGCGAGCCCGACAGGACCGGCGAGATCGACGCGTTCGTGCCCCACGTCGTCGGGGTCTGCGGAACGATGTAGGAGCTCGCCAGGAACGGCGTGAGCGGCAGACCCAACAGCGTCAGGGCGTTCGAGAGGTCGGTGCGGTAGATCGACTCGAAGACCATCGCGTTCTGGGCGGTCGGGCTCTGGTCCGTCGGGTCCCAGGCGAAGTAGGCGTCCGAGCCCTCCGCGCCGTAGATGTCGGTCCACGCCTGCGTGTACTTGTCCTGCGGGGTGGTGGTGTTCCACTCGGTCAGGTACGGGAAGTTGTTCGCCGCCTCGAGCGCGGCGAGGGTCATCGGCTGGGTGAGGCCGTTCTTCGTCCCGTAGGCCTGCACCTCGGACCGGACGAGGGTGAGCTGCTGCCACATCGCGTCCTGGAGGCCGTGACCGGCCCACTGGCCCAGGTAGGAGTTGATCCCCGTTCCGGTCGGCTCGTTGTTCCACGAACCGGTCGGCAGGTCCGTGATCTTCGGCAGGGTCGAGGCCGGGTGGGTGACCAGGTACTGCTGGGTCGTCGTCGTCTGGACCCAGGAAGAGTTCTGGCTGAGCGCCGTGTAGACGTCCTCGAGGAACGGCACGCCGTCCTCCGGGAACGGACTCATGAACATCCAGTTCTCGCCGTCCAGCGCCATGGTGACCAGCGTGGTGTTGTGGGCGGCCCGCGGGACGGTCAGGTAGACGTTCTTCAGGTAGGCCATGAACTGGTCGACCGCCGCCCAGTTCCCGCTCGTGTTGGCGACGCCCCCGTAGTTGAAGCCCCAGTCGTTGGAGAGGCCGTCGTCGCGGAACACCATCACGGTGTTCTGGCTGCCGTTCGACACCTCGTACGGGGTGTAGAGGTTCTCCATCTCGGTCGCCGTGACCGCACCGGCCGAGCCGGCGGGCACGATCCCGGTCTCCCCGAGGGTCGCCTGAGAGGAGGAGGTCCACTCGTAGCCCGTGGCGTTGATGAACGGGATCTCGGCGGAGGAGACCGCCTGCTCCGGGCTCCAGAGCCCGAGCGGCGCCTGCCCGAAGACCTGCTCGTAGAGTTCCGAGCCGATGTTCAGCTGGGCCGTCGTGTCGTTCGCCCAGATGCCCTTGGTGACGCCGACCCCGTTCTCGTCCGTCCAGTTGCCGAGCAGGAGGAGTGGGACGATCGGATGGTCGAACGGCGTGGTGATCAGCTCGACGTTCCCGCCCGCGCCGTCGTTCAACATCCGGTCGTGGGAGAACGCGGAGATCACGAGCTGCGCCTCGGTCGGGTAGTAGGCCTGGACGGTGTTCAGGTCCGCGATCGAGAAGCTCGTCTGGTTGTAGAGCGACCACATGGTCGAGTCGATGTAGGCGCTCCCGAGCTGGCCGGTCTCGATCGGCCAACTGGTCGACCAGAGGAAGAAGTCGACCAGGGCGTCCGTCAGGTTCGCGGTGGTGAGCGTCTCGCCCGCCTGGTACTGCAGGAACAGCTGCCAGTACAGCTTGCTCGCGTTGTTGTCAACGTGGTAGGCCCACGGAGGCGTATTGAAGGCCAGGTCGAACTCGAGCAGGTGGGCGACCGTGGTCGTGTTGTACTGATAGGGGGCCACGAAGGAGCTGAGGAAGGTATCCCCGTACGTCGTGACCTCAGTGTACACGGTATTGCCCCACTGGCTCGTCGGGATGTAGGCGGCCTCGAGGTAGCTGTTGTTGTAGTCCCCGAGCGCCGCGGCCTCGATCTGATAGAGCAGCGAGCCCGAGAGCGAGTAGGTGATGTTGAGGTTCGGGTAGAGTCCCGCGATCAGCGCCTGCTCCGCGTACTCCTCGAGGTGGACGACCGTCCATCCCAGGGCGTAGGACCCTCCGATCGAGGCGTAGAGCGGCTGGTGGTCGTTGAAGATGATGTTCAACGAGATCGGGGCCCCGACCAGGGAGACCGCCGGGGTGCTCGGGACGATCCCCGGCTCCGCGTAGCCGTCCTTGTTCGGGTCGACGTTCAGCGAGATGTAGGAGTTGATCGGCGCGTAGTCGCCGGCCGCGGCCTGGATGTAGTCCCCGTCGGCCTGCGGGATGGCCGGACCGATGTACGCCCCCGTCCCGCCGTAGCCACCGTAGGTCAACGCGACCAACTGCGGGGTCGCTCCCGCGGGGATCGAGTCGACGCCCGTCCCGTAGACGGTGGTGTTGATCGGGTACAGTTCCGACCAGGGGATCGAGAACTCCTGCCCGCCCTGGCCCGCCTTGAAGGTGGCGACGGGCGTGAACTGGGTATGGGTGGAGGTGGTGAGCGCTAGGTCCACCTCGTAGAGGGTCCCGGTCGTGTTCCCGTACATGTAGCTGAAGACGTAGTTCACCGGCGTCGAGAAGGTGAAGTTCCGGCTGAGGTTCGCGACATTCGTCGACGAGAAGTTCGTCGCCCCTCGGCCGGTGTCGTTCGAGATGGCGACCAAGAGCCCGTTGGTGGGCTGGGTCGACGAGTTCGTGCCGATGAACAGGTCCGTGAAGTTCCACGTCGCGTACGTCGCGTTGAGGTAGTTGGGGGCCCAGCCGGAGAAGGTGCTGGTGCCGACGACCTCCGGAGGCACGAAGTCCTTCGTCACATCCCCCGTGAAGGAGACGGTGTGGTAGGTGTGGCCGTAGGTGTACACGGGGCTGATCTGGGCCGCCGGGACCCCGTCCCCGTAGGGGTCGAGGTTCTCGGTGAAGAAGGTGTTGAGGAGCGTGTCCGAGGAGACCGCGTGGTAGGGGTTGCTCCAGCCGTTCTGGCCCGCGGGAAGGGACGGGCCCGAGCAGTTGTTGCCCTCGGCGGAACAGCCGACGGCCGCGAGCACGCTGATGTTGGCGAACTGCCCGATGAACGGGAACGCGGCGGCGTTGCCGAACAGCACCAGGAACGGGATCGCCAGCTCCACATCCTGGGCCGAGGTATAGGTCTCCGTGAGCGAGCTGGTCACGTTCTCGACCGTGGCCGTCGTGTTGCTGGTGGCCGCGGGGGAGGTGAACTTGAAGAGCTGGACGCCCGAGTCGGGGACCGCGAGCCCGCTGTAGTTGATGTTGGCGACGAAATTGATGGCCGTCGAGAAGATGATCGACCGGTTCAGGGTGGGGTTGTTCTCCGCGTGGAGGGTGTAGGTACCCAGACCGGAGCTGGTGTCGTTGCTGATGTAGATGTCGAGGCGGTTCTCGGTCCCCGGGGAGCCGCCGAGGATGGACGCGTTGAACCCCAGGAATAGTGTGGTCTCGTTCCACGTCATGTAGGACGAGTTCAGCAGGTTCGTCGGGGACCAGGCGGTGTTCGTGTTGATGAGGGCCTCCTCGCCGGGAGCGAAGTCGGTCTTGAGGTCGCCGGTGAACTGGACGTTGTGGAAGGTGTAGTTCTCGTTGTAGTTGGGGGTGATCCCGCTGTCGGGGGAACCGAGCCCCTCGGGGTCGAGACCGAGGGTGTAGAACGTGTTCTCGAGCAGGTAGCCGTCGGAGAGGTCGTGGGAGGTCACCGACACCCCGGAGTCGGAAAGACTGTAGCCTTGGCCCGTCGGGATGGTGGGACCGACGTACGGTCCGGGGCCGCCGCCGAAGATGCCGACGTAGAGGCTGACGTTCGCGAACGCGGGGATCAGGCCGGGCGAATTGCCCGGGAAGAGGGCGGAGAAGTTGATAGCCACTTCGAGGGCCCCGAACGCGGGACTCGAGCTGGCCAGGAGGGTGTCGTTCAGGGCATCCGGGGTGATCGCCTGCAGGGTGGTGGGGCTGGCCCCCGGCACCGAGGTCACCCGGTAGGCGTTGAAGTCGAGAGAATTGTTGACGATGAATAGGTAATTGAGCGGCTGGGTAAAGTCGACGTACCGGTCCAACCCGGCGACCCCGGCGGGGCCCGACAGGTCCGAGACGTTCGTCGTTCCCCAGGCGGAGTGGTTCGACAGCCCGAAGAAGAGATAGTTGCTCCCGCCCGCGGACGCTCCCTGGAGATACACCCCGGAAAGCCCGAGGAACAGGGTCGTCCCGTTCCAAGTTCCGTAGAGGCCGGTCAGGTTGTTGTAGACGTTCCCATAATTCGTGTAATAGTTGGTGTAGAGCAGCGCGTCCGAGGGAAAGTCCGCGACCGGATTCCCCGTGAACGTGATCGAGTTCGGGGTGGC
>JASHTC010000138.1 GCA_030040755.1 Thermoplasmata archaeon
CCACACCCCGGGCCACACCCCCGGGCATACCGCCTACTATCAGCCGGAGCGCAAGATCCTCTTCTCCGGCGACCTCTTCTTTGGCGAGGGCGAGGCGGCGATGCTCACGCCGCCCGAATACACCCTGCACACCCCGACGGCCCAGATCTCCGCCCGCCGCATGAGCCAGCTCTCCGTCGATTCGCTGATGAGCTACCACGGGGGCCCCATCCTCCAGAACGGAGGGGCAGCCGTACGCAAGGTGGTGGAGAAGTTCTAATCCGTTCGGGATGCCGGGTGCACGTCAGTGGCCCGTCGAGGGAGTGCGCCGGAGCGGCAGTGGGACTGGCCAGATTTGAACTGGCGTCTCGGAGTCCCGAACCCCGAAGGATGGACCAAGCTACCCCACAGTCCCAGACGAGGGTCGCCCACTCTGCCTCGCTATATGAACGTGCCCCCGGTGGAGGTGCGCGGAGACCCCCCGGCGTGCCGCTTCCCGCCGGGGGCCACCTCTTGAGCGCCCGGCGGTTCCCCCGACGGAGCAGGTAGATGGTCCGGCGGCGAGTGTCGAGCGGGGCCGTGTGGGAGTCGCGCTACGGCTATTCGCGCGCCATACGGGTGGGTCGGCAGGTCGTCGTTGCCGGCACCATCGCGGTCGGGCCGGACGGGGAGGTGCTCGGGAAGGGAGACGCCTATCGGCAGACGGTCGAGGCGTTCCGGATCGTCGAGCGCGCCCTCGGCGAGCTCGGGGGAAGCGCGGCGGACGTGGTCCGGACGCGCATGTTCGTGACCGATATCTCCCGGGCCGCGGAGTACGGTCGGGCCCACGGGGAGTTCTTCCAGTCGAGCCGGCCCGCCGCGACTATGGTGGAGGTCTCCCGGTTGATCCTGCCGGAGGCGATGGTCGAAGTGGAGGCCGACGCCGTCCTCCCCGCCCGACGGGGAGGGCGCTCCGCCGGAGCTCGTCCCCCGGTCCCCGCGGAAAGCCTATAGTCCCGGACGCCCGAGCGGCAGACCGTGGACGATAGCCTCGACCCCATCCTGATCCAGGTCACCGTGCCCCTGCCCATCCCGATGATCTACGCCGCGTTCACCGACGGGGCCCAGCTCTCCGGATGGCTCTGCGACACCGCGGAGGTCGAGCCCCGGGTGGGAGGCGTCTACCGGCTCGGCTGGAAGGCGCCGGTGGCCTTCGAGAGCCGGGGGCAGATCCGGGCGATGACTCCCGACCTGGACATCGGGTTCACGTGGCAGGCGCCGCCGGCCTTCGACGCCCTCATGAACCAGCCCGCCCCGAAGACCCAGGTCTACGTCCGTCTCCAGGAGTCCCCCGAGGGGATCGACATCACGCTCGAGCACGCCGGATGGGGGAGCGGGGAGGCCTGGGAGGAGGCGCGCTCCTGGCACTTCCACCTCTGGGACGACCGCCTCCACCAGCTGAAGGACTACCTGCTCAAGGCGGCCTACGGCTGAGCGGGGCGGCTCGGCTCCGGCGCGCCGGGCGCGAACTTCCGGCACGCGCTCTCCCCGCAAATGGCGCACGGGCCCGTGGGGTCGAGACGGAAGTTGCCCGAGGCACCCGCCGGCACGACGACCATGTGGTCGGTGGGGAAGTGTCCGCAACGGCAGCGGTGCCGGTTCGCGGGCGATGGCTCGGGCGCTCCCGTCGCCCGCGGGGTCATCGGGTCCCCCCGGGGCGCCGGGCCCCTATAGGGTTGCTGCGCGGGGCGCGCCGTCGTCATCCGCCGACCTCCCCCGAGTGCAGTGGCTTCGACAGGTGCGGTCCCTCGGCCCGGTAGCCGAGCCGCCGGTAGTACTCGCGGGTCCCCACGGCGCTAGTCACGAAGAGACGGTCGAAGCCGGCGGCGCGTGCGGCGCGTTCGGCCCGCGCGAGCAGGGCCCGGCCGAAGCCGCGGTGCTGGTATTCGGCCGCGCCGCCCCCCCCGGCCCCGACCGGAACCTCGCGACCCAGGACCTTCAGCTCTCGGATGACCGGCGCCGCGAGCCCCTCGGGTGTCCGGTCGGAGGGGAAGCGAAGCCGCAGGAATCCGGCGACCGTGTCGGTCACGGGCTCCTCGAAGGAGAGGAACAGCTCGCGGCCCTCCGAGGCGACGTAGTCGGTCTCGAACGGACGGAACGCCTCGGGGGGCGGACAGGCGCGGCGTCCCGCCTCCCGGCACCGGAGGCAGCGGCACGCCCGGCCCTCCGCGGCCAGCCGGGCGAGGGCCAGCTCCCGTACGTTGCTCGTCCGGACCCCATCCGCGATCAGTCGGGAGGGGATGTCCCGCTGGATCCGCTGGATGCGAACCCACGGAGGAAGGGAGGCCTTCATCCGGGCGAGCAGGTCCGCGGCGGTCGGGGTGTCGTACGGCCGGTACCGCCCGGCCTTCCAGTCCTCGAAGAGCGGCGTCCCGGGGAGCACGAGGGTCGGGTAGATCTTGAGGAAATCCGGACGGAACGCCGGCTCGTCGAACAGCCGGTGGAAGTCCGACAGGTCTCGGTCCGGGTCCATCCCCGGCAGCCCGAGCATCAGATGGTATCCGACCTTGAGCCCCCGGTCCCGGGTCTCCCGGCTCGCCCGGGCTACGTCCCCGACCCCGTGCGCCCGGCCGACGGCTTCGAGTACGTCGTCATGGAGGCATTCCACCCCCACCTCCACGCGGGTGACCCCCGCGTCGAGCAGGAACGGGAGAACGCGTCCGTCGCACCAATCCGGCCGCGTCTCCACCGTGAGGCCGGCCATCCGACGCGCGGAGCGTTCGTTCGTCCGGATCGCCGCCGCCAGGTCGGCGGAGGGCGACCCGTTCAGGCCGTCGTAGATTCCCCGGAGGACGCCCTCCTGGAAGGAGCGGGGGCGGGCGGGGAACGTACCGCCCATCACGATGACCTCCACCTTGCTGGTCGGGTGCCCGATCGCCTCCAGGGTCTCGAGCCGATGGCGCGTGATCGCCTCCGCGTCCCAGTGGAACTGCGCCCCCCGCAGGGCGCTCGGCTCCTCGCCCGTGTAGCTCTGGGGGCTCGAATTCTCCACCCCGCCGGGGCAGTAGGTGCACCGGCCGTGGGGGCAGCGGGACGGGGCGGTCATCACCGCCACCACCGCCACGCCCGAGAGCGTGCGCGACGGTCGGCGCCGGATCGCGCCGGCATAGCGCGCCCTCTCCTCCGGCGGCAAGGACCGAAGCCAGTCGACGTTCGTCGGCAGCGGCCCCCGGCCGGCCGCCCGCACGGCGTCGAGCTTGGTCCGGTGGATCTCCTCGGGCGTCGGAGCGGCCGCGGGGCTCACGGAAGCCATTGGCGGCTCTCTCCCGTGATCACGCGGGGGGCGCGCTGCAGCTCGGCGACCGTCCGAGAGCCCGTGAGGAACATGGCGACCCGGAGCTCGTAGACCAGATGCTCGAGCTCCCGTCGGGTCGGGTCGTACCCCTCGGAGGCCGCCCGGAGCACGCCGCCCGCGGTCCCGGCGGCGGAGGCGCCGAGCGCGATCGCCCGGGCGACATCCAGTCCGGAGCGGACCCCGCCGCTTGCGATCACCGGGAGGCCCAGCGGGACCAGCTGCACCACCGAGACCGGGGAGGGGATCCCCCAGTCCCAGAACGTCTTGCCCACCCGCGCTTCCCGGACCGCGCCCTGCTCCAGCGCCCGGTAATGCTCGACGGCGGCGAACGAGGTGCCTCCCGTGCCGCTCACGTCGAAGGCGCGCACCTGGCGGTCGCGCAGCTCCTCGGCGACCTCGCGGGAGATCCCCGCGCCGGTCTCCTTGACCAGGACCGGGAACTCGGCGGCGAGCGCCCCGATCCGGTCGAGGACGCCTCGGGCCCGGCGGTCCCCCTCGGGCTGGACCATCTCCTGCAGGAAGTTGAGGTGGATTGCGAGCACGTCCGCGTGGATCAGGTCGAGCGCCCGTCGGACCTCGTCCGCTCCGATCACCGGGTCGCCCGGGTGCTGCGGGATGATCTGAGGGGCCCCGATGTTCGCGAACTTGAGCGGAACGGGGTACTGGGCAACGATCGAGTAGCTCTCCGGGTACTGGCCCTTCACGACCCCGGCCCGCTCGCTCCCGACGCCCATGGCGACCCCGACCTCGGCGGCGGCGCGCGCGAGGTTCCCGTTGATCTTCTTGGCGCCGGGGAATCCCCCGGTCATCCCCGTGATGACGATGGGTGCGGCCAGCCGGTGGCCGAGGAGCGTGGTGGAGGGGTCGACCTCGTCGAAATCGATGTTGGGCAGCGCGCGGTGGACGAGCTGGACGTCGTCCCAGTACCGGTATCGTCCCTCGACCTTCTGACCGAGCACGACCTTGACGTGCTCCGCCTTTCGGTGGCTCAGGTCAATCCCCGAGGCGTCCGGTGGGGTCGCGGGGTTGTCCGTGGGCCCAGCTCCCATAGACGAATTCCCCCCGCACGGCGCGCGAGAGTTCTCCATCTTTGAGTCCGCTAATAAGACCTGCGTCCACCCCACCGCGCGCGATAGCGAGCATCGCTTCGACCTTCCCGCGGATCCCGCCGGTCACGTCGGGGCCGGTTCCTCGAGGCCGCAGCCCGTCGAGGGTCGCCGGGGTGACGTCCGGTACGACCCGCGGGCGTCCGGAGCTTCCGCCCGCCAGCACCCCCGGCACGTCGCTCACGAAGACGACCCGCTCCGCCCGGAGGTCGGCGGCGAGCGCGACCGCGATCGTGTCCGCGCTCAGGATCGACCACCCCCAGGCCGCGTCGGGCACGACGTCGCCGAACGAGACGGGAGCGTGGCCGGAGCTGAGGAGGGTCGTGAACGGACCGGGGTCGAGTAGCTCCAGCCGGCCCGCCCGATTCATGGCGTGGGTGGACGGAGGCAGGGAACCGACCGACAGGCCGGCGCGCACGAGCTCCCGGAGGACGGTGACGTGCAGCCGACGAACCTCCGCGGCGACGATCGACGCACCCCGGGCTCGGTGGGCCGGCGCGACTCCCGGCTCCGGCGGAACGGCGAGCCCGAACTTCCGGGCCCCCGGATGCCCGAACGAGCCGGCCCCATGCAGGATCACGAGCGGGACGCCGGCGACCGTCCCCAGCTCCTCGCAGAGGCGACGCAGGACCTTCGGGCGCAGGTGCTCGGTCTCCCGCTTCCGGGTGATGACGCTCCCTCCGAGCTTGACGATCACCGGCCCGCGGGTCCCCGGGGCCGCCGACATCGCCTGCCCGCGACTAGGCGCGGTCCGCGCCGGCCCGGGGGTGGAAGAGCATCAGGCAACCCGCCAGGGTGAGCAGGGTGCCGGGGAGGAGCTCCACGCTGAGGTAGTAGAGCATGTAGGCGGTGACCGTCAGGCCCGCGCCGATGAGGAGACCGGCCAGGATCACCCACGGAATCGAGATCGGGCCCCCCGGGTGCTTGGCATGGGCTCCGTGCGACGCCGCCCCGTAGCCGGACACTGCTTGCGGCGAGGAGACTCCCCTTCAAATGGGTTCGGTCCGAGCCCCGCGGAGGGCTCCGCGCGTCCGGAAACGTCGCGCGACGTCAACCGCCGAAAAAACCTGGCAAAGGTAGATATGGGCCCCCCCCTTGCGACTGCCGCCCGAGGCCCGGGCAGGCATCGACGGTGTCACCTGCTCCTGACAGTCGGTCCATCGACGTCTCGGACCGGAAGGACCCAGCCCCCTTACCCTCGACGGCGGTCGCCCCCGTCAACGACCGCCCGGCCGGCGGAGGTCCGGCGACCGCTCCCGTGCTCGGGAGCACCGCCCCTCCGCCGACCCCCCCGTCGACCGCGGGCGAATTCCTGGATTCGATCCTCGAGACCAAGAGCGAGCTCTACCGAGGGAGCCGTGACGTGCTGCGCGACGGCCACGTCCCGAGCCGGCTGCCCCACCGGGAGCAGCAGATCCGTCAGGTGGCGGAGATCCTCGCCCCCGCGCTCCGAGGGGACGTCCCGTCGAACGTATTGATCTACGGTAAGATCGGCACCGGGAAGACCGCGGTCGTCGCCCAGGTCCGTCAGGACATCCTGCGGCGGACCGAGCTGGCGAGTCACATCACGTTCATCTACATCAACTGCGGGAACATCGACACGCCGTACAGCCTGCTGCAGAACATCGGCAACCCGTTCGCGAAATCGGAGTCCGACCGGATCCCGACCGGCTGGTCGCTCGACCGGGTCCAGGCCGCGATGCGGCGACTCATGGACTCCCGGGGCGGCACCGTGATCCTGGTCCTGGACGAGATCGACCGGCTCGTGGCCCGCTCCGGTGACAGCGTCCTCTACACCCTGAGCCAGCTCAACACCGAGCTCGAGCAGGCCCGCCTGGTCCTGGTCGGCATCTCGAACGACCTCAAGTTCACGAACCACCTGGACGCGCGGGTGCGGAGCCGCCTCAACGAGGAGAAGATCCTCTTCCCGCCCTACGACGCGCTCCAGCTCCAGGACATCCTGCGGGACCGGGCCAAGGAGGCGTTCCGGGAGGGCGTGGTCGACCCGGGGGTGGTCGACCGGTGCGCCGCTTACGCGGCCTTGGAGAACGGGGACGCCCGACGCGCGCTCGCCCTCCTCCGCCTCGCGGCCGAGATGGCCGAGCGGGACCGGGCCAAGCGGATCACGCCGGACCACGTGGTGAAGGCGAAGAACCGACTCGAGCAGGACATCATCCTCGACTGCTGCCGCACCCTGCCTCCCCACTGCAAGGTCCTCCTCTATGCCATCCTGCAGGCTTGCGAGCGCCGGCGCAATGGCGTGCTCACCGGAGAGGTGTACGACGCCTACCGCCGCTTGGCCGAGCGGCTCGGCCTCCAGCCGCTGCACGCGCGCTCGATCTCGAACTACGTCTCCGAGCTCGAGTCCCTCGGGCTCATCCGGGCGACGATCGTATCGCGTGGGCGCGGAGGCCGCACGCGGGAGATCCTCGTGGACGTCCCAATCTCGGACACCATGCCGGCGCTCGAGGAGGACCCGCTCATCGCGCCGGTCGGCCGTCCGCGCTCCCGGGGCCAACTCCTGCTCACCAACTTCGACAACCCGGGCCGCACCGGGCCCTTCTAGGGCGCGCCCCCGGCTTACGGGAGCGGCAGCGGCGACGTGGTGCCCCCGTAGTCGCCGATTCCCGTGGCGACGAACTGGAGCCCGTCCCCGGCGGGGTCCGAGGTGCCCATGTCGATCTCGATCGTGTCGACCGGGGTGAGCGCCGTCCCGGGCCCGGCCGGGGGGTGGTAGGTCGTCCAGGCGACCAGCATCTCCAGCGTCAGGCTGGGCGAGGACTGCGCGACCACCATCCCGCTGACGTTGAGGACGGAGAACCCTCCGTCGCTGGCGAGGACGTCGGGCTGCCCGCTCGCACGGTCGACCTCGAACAGCACGCTGCTGAGGTTGACGGTCGACTGTGCCACCGTGAGCGTGTAGACGTAGTCCCCGGCCCGGCATCCGTTCTCGGCGTACGTATCCCCGCTGGGGCATGTGGTCCCGACGGGGTTTTCCGTGCCGAAGGCGGAACCGATCGGGGTCCTCGAGGTGCCGGGACAGCCGACGGCATGGTTGTACTGTACCTCCAGGATGGCGCCGTTCGTCGCGTTCACCGCGGCCACGAGGCTCCCTCCCCGGTCCGCCACGGACGAGGCCGGCTCGGCCGCAAGTCCCAGACCGCACTCGGAGTACTGCACGTACCACGCGGGCTCGGCGGGATGCCGCCCCTGCGTCTCGTTCAGCAGGGTAAAGGTGGCATTGGCCGAGGTGTAGTTGTGCAGGAAGGCCTCCACGGTGGCGTTGCCGAGGAGCGCGGCCGCGACCTGCGTGCTGTCGAGCACGTTGGGGCCGACCGGCTGGATGTACGGGCCGGGAGTACCGCAGCCGGCCCCACTGGTGACGCCCCACTCGGTCGCCTGCCCGCCGGAGACCTCGATCGTCAGCTCGGCCGTCCGCGCCGCATCAAAGAAGAAGAAGTACCAGAACGCGAACTCCCCGTTCGAGTACGCCCCGGTGTACCCGGGGACCGAGACCTCTCCGGTACCTCCCGACCGGGTGCACGAGGCGGGGAGGGATGTGGTGTTGGTGTACCCCTGGGTTAGGTCGGCCCCCAAGGCCGCGTAGAGGCTCCAGGGAGCGGACGCAACGCTCGCAGCTGCGGAGTTCGCGAGCCCCTCCGCACTCGAGTAGGAGGTCGTCGGAGTACTCGCCTCGGAGGAAGGGAGGTGGACTACCCCGGCGATCCCGAGCCCCACCACCGCCGCGACGACGACCACGATCGCGACGACCACGATCAGGAGGCGGTGGGAGGCGTCCGGCGAGAGCGTCCCTGGAGGGGACCCCGAGGGAGCACCGGGACCGGTGGGCGGAGGCGTCGTCGCGCTGGGTGCACCCGGCCCGGTCATGGGGGGCCTCACAAGGACAGCGGCATCGGAGTACATGAAACCTCATCCAACGCGATCCGGGCCCGCTCGCGGTCCTCGGCCCAGGAACCGGTGGGTCCCCGGAGGGTCGGCCAGCGCCCGGAGGGAGGAGGGTCGCTCTCAGGCGGTCTCGGAATCGGTCGTCTCGGCGCGAAGGTGCTCGGAACTCACCGCCCGCCTCCGGGCCCGTTCCTGTCGAAGCTCCCGCAGGTCCCGTTCGAGCTCCCGGAGCTCGGAGGCGGCCCGTCGCACTCGGAGTCGCGCTATCCCCTCGAGCGCGGCGATCTCGCGCTCCAGCTGGTCGTCCGAGCCCCGGAAGCCGCTCATGCCGCGGATTCGGAGTCGATCTGCGCCTTCTGGAGCTTGTCGGAGAAGTCGACGAAGACCGTCTTGACCTCGGTGAACTCCTCGATCGCCGCCGAGCCCGCCTCCCGGCCCCCGTTCCCGGTATTCTTGATCCCGCCGAAGGGGAGCTGGACCTCGGCCCCGATGGTGGGCGCGTTGACGTAGGTGATCCCGGCCTCGAGGTCCTCCACCGCCCGGAACGCCCGGTTCACGTCGCGCGTGTAGATTGCCGAGGAGAGGCCGTAGTCGACGTCGTTGGCGACCCGGACCGCGTCCCCGTAGTCGGCGACCTTGATCACGGAGAGGACCGGGCCGAAGATCTCCTCCTTGGATATCCGGGTCCCGTGTCGGGTCTCGAAGATCGTCGGCGCGATGTAGTAGCCGCGGTCGTAGAGCCCCCCCGTCAGCTTCTCGCCGCCGCAGACCAGCTTGGCCTCCTTCTTGCCGATCGCGATGTACTCGAGGATCTTCTTCTCCTGGTCCTCGGAGGCGACCGGGCCCATCCCCGTCGCCGGGTCCAGCGGGTCGCCCACGCTGAAGGTCTTGAGCCGTCGGGTGAGCATGGAGAGGAACTCGTCGTACACCTTCTCGTGCAGGATCAGGCGGCTGGTCGCGGTGCACCGCTGGCCGCTGGTCCCGAACGCCCCGAACAGGACCCCCTCGAGCGCGAGTGGCAGGTTCGCATCGTCCATGATGATCACCGGGTTCTTGCCACCGAGCTCGAGGTGGACCATCTTGAGCTGGTGCGCGCCGCGGACGTAGACGTCCCGGCCCGCGTCGACCCCGCCCGTGAAGGAGACCGCCCGGACCCTCGGGTCCTCGACCAGGGCCTTTCCCACGACCCCGCCCGAGCCGGTCACGAAGTTCAGGACGCCGGCGGGGAGCCCGGCCGCTTCGTAGACCTTGACGACCTCGGCCGCACAGCGGGCCGTGTTGGAGGCAGGCTTGAAGACGACCGTGTTGCCCGTGATGAGGGCGGCCGCGATCTTCCAGTTCGGGATGGCGGTCGGGAAGTTCCACGGGGTGATGCACGCCACCACGCCCTTGGCCTGACGGACCGTCAGGCAGAATTTCGAGCGCAGCTCGGAAGGGACCGTCTCGCCGAACAGGCGGCGTCCCTCTCCGGCCATGTAGCCGATGAAGTCGATCGCCTCCTGCACGTCCCCGAGCCCCTCCGCGATGACCTTGCCCATCTCCTGCGTGACGATCTGGCCGACCGCGGACTTCCGCTCTCGGAGGAGGCGCGCCGCACTCAGCAGGAGCTCGCCCCGCATCGGGGCCGGGGTATCCCGCCAGGCCGGGAAGGCGAGCTGGGCCGCATCGACGGCTCGGGTGACGTCGGCCGGCGTCGCGGAGACGAACGACGAGATCGGCTCCTTGGTCGCCGGGTTGATGGTCTGGAACCGGGCGGCCTTCGGGGGGGTGACCCACTTTCCGTTGATGAACAGTCCGAACTCCTCGACCTTCGACGACATGACCGGAGACCCTCCGGCGGCCGAATCCCCGTCGAGGGTACATAGGAGTTTGCCGGGGGCATGGCACGGCATGGGTGGGCCGGTCGGGCACCGCCCCGAACGGCCGGAGGTCCGGGAGGCAAAGACTATTGGACAGCAGGCCTGCCGCTCCCGCCGTGATCGACCTCGAGCTCATCCGCCGGGAACCCGAGAAGGTCGAGGCGAACCTCGCCCGCCGACGGAACCCCGACTACCTCCGCCTCCTCACCGAGGCCCGGGCGGCGGACGCCCAGTGGCGCTCGGCCCTGCGGGTAGCGGACAACCTGCGACGCCGCCGCAACGAGCTCAGCCATCGCATGGCCGAGGCCCGAGGTCAGGGGGGCCCGTCTCCCGAGCTCACCGCCGAGGCGAAGTCGATCCCGGACCAGCTGAAGACGACCGAGGCCGGGGAGCGGGAGCTTCGGAAGACCCGGGATGCGCTGCTGCGTCGCCTGCCCAACCTGCTCGACGACTCCGTGCCGTACGGCAAGGACGACTCGGAGAACGTCGTCGTCGCGACGTGGGGAACGCCCCGGCCGGGCGGGGTGGGGCTCCGGTCGCACGGCGAGCTGCTGGAGGCGCTCGGCATGGGGGAGTTCGAGCGGGCTCACCGCGCGAGCGGCAGCGGCTTCTACTACCTCTCGGGACCGTTCGTCCTGCTGGACCTCGCCCTGCAGCGCTTCGCGCTCGACCTGCTGGTCTCGCGGGGGTTCACGCCCGTCGCCCCGCCGTACATGCTCCGCCGGGAACCGTACGAGGGGGTCACCGACCTCGCGGACTTCGAGAACGTGATGTACAAGGTCGAGGGCGAGGACCTCTACCTCATCGCGACGAGCGAGCACCCGCTCGCGGCGCTCCACATGGGAGAGATCCTGGACGAGGACACCCTCCCGATCCGGTTGGCCGGGGTGAGCATGAACTTCCGCAAGGAGATCGGCGGGCACGGGGTCGACCAGAAGGGGATCTTCCGGACCCACCAGTTCTCGAAGGTCGAGCAGTTCGTGTTCTGCCGTCCGGAGCAGTCCCCCGAGATCCTCGAGGAGCTCCGGACGAACGCGGAGGAGGTCTTCCGGCGGGTGGAGGTGCCGTACCGCGTCGTGAACGTCTGCACGGGGGACGTCGGCACCGTCGCCGCGAAGAAGTACGACGTCGAGGCGTGGTTTCCGCGCCAGCAGGCCTACCGCGAGGTCGTCAGCTGCTCGAACTGTACGGACTACCAGGCCCGTCGGCTGGGGATCCGGCTCGGCAAGGCCGGGCGGCCCGAGAAGAGCGTGCCCCACACGCTCAACTCGACGGCGGTCGCGACGTCCCGGGCGCTCGCGGTGATCCTCGAGCAGTATCAGCGGCCCGACGGCTCGGTGACGATCCCGGAGGTGCTGCGGCCGTACCTCGGTGGGATGGCCGCCCTGAACCCGCCGAGCCAGGGCGCGCCGGACCCGGGTCCGGCCCGGACCCGCCGGCGGCCCGCACCGTCGCGCCAGGGGAAGTGACTAAGCCTCCGCGCAGCTATCGTCCCGAGGCCTCGTGGGAACCCAGCGCCGCCTGGAGGAGTTCGTCGCGACGGGCGAGCCCGCTCCGCCGCCCGGCGCCCCCTACCGACGGGACCGGCCCCCCGGTTTTCCCGAGGTCTGGCGGGTAGCGGAGGGGTTGGTCGAGCACCCGCTGCTTCGGCCCTGCGTCCTCCGGGGACTCCCCTTCCAGATCGAGCTAGCGCGGACCGGCCTCGACGAGGACCTCCTGGTCGTACTCCCGACCGGTCTCGGCAAGACGGTCATCGCGGCCCTGGTGGCCGCCGAGGTGCTCCGTCGCCAGGACGGCAAGGTCTTGGTGCTCGCCCCCACGCGGCCCCTGGTCCAGCAGCACGCCGACTCCTTCCGGCACTGGCTGGTCCCGCTCCACACCGCGCGGTTCACCGGCACCGTCAAGCGGCCGGTCCGCGAGGGGACTTGGAGCGACGCGGACCTCGTATTCGCGACCCCGGAGATCGTCCAGAATGACCTAGCGGCCGGGCGGTACGACCTCCGCGACGTCGCGCTGGTCGTCTTCGACGAGGCCCACCACGCGGTCGGGAAGTACGTCTACGTGCCCATCGCCGAGCGATACCGGGCGGGGCGGCCGACCGGCGGCCGGGTGCTGGGGCTCACCGCCTCCCCCGGGGGCAAGGACGAACGGATCGAGGAGGTCGTGGGGCATCTCGGCGTCCAGCGGGTCGAGGCGCGCAGCCGGGAGGACCCCGGCGTGGCGGAGTACGTCCACCCGATCGATGTCGACTACGTCTGGGTCGACCTCCCTCCGGTCGCCCAGCGCATCCGCACGGCGCTCGAGGAGGCGGCCCATGAGTCGGCCCGTAAGCTCCAGAGGATGGGCTTCCTCCGGAAGAAGCCGATCACCTCCCTCTCGGTGAAGGACCTGATCGCGCTCCGGGCCGAGATCTTCGCCCGCCCGGGGCCGATGGTGCGCCGGTTCGGTCCCCTCTTCCACCAGCTTGTCCTCCTGCACCTCCACCACGCCCAGGAGCGGCTCGAGACCCAGGGCCTCGCTCCCTTCGTCCAGTACCTGGAACGGGTGGGCGCCAAGCCGAAGCCGTCCCGGGGCGACCGGGCCTTCCTGATGCTCCCCCAGGTGGTCCGCTCGCGTCAGGAAGCCGAGGAGTTCCTCCGGACCTCGAAGGAGCCCTCCCATCCCAAGCTCGACGCCCTGGTTACCCTCGTCGGGGAGGTTCTCGACCGGGCCGATGGCCGGAGGGTCCGCGTGCTGGTGTTCGCCCAGTACCGGGACACCATCCAGTCGATCCAGGAGAGGCTGGAGCATCAGGGGTGGAAGGTGGGCCGGTTCGTCGGTCAGGCCACCCGTGACCCGGAGGACAAGGGGATGAACCAGAAGGAGCAGGCGCAGGTCCTGGCCGGGTTCCGGGCGGGGAGCTTCCCGGTCATGGTCGCAAGCAGCGTGGCGGAGGAGGGCCTCGACGTCCCGGATGTCGACCTCGTCGTCTTCTTCGAGTCGGTCCCGAGCGAGATCCGTGCGATCCAGCGCCGCGGGCGCACCGGACGGAGCTCGCTCGGACGGGTCGTCGTCCTCCTGACCCGGGAGACCCGGGACGTCCAGTACCAGGCCGCGGAGGTGCGGCGGGAGCGGGCGATGCGCCGCATCGTCCGTCGGCTCTCGGCCGAGGGCCGGGAGCGCCGGGCCCGGGAGGCCGGGACCCCGCTCCGGCGGGCTCGGGGGAAGCGGCCGCGCGCCGCGGCCTCCGAGGGATAAACCTTCCGAAGCGGCACGATAGACTGCCGCTCGCGGATTCACGTTAAATAGCGAGGTCCGGGTCCAACCGTCTCAAGGCGTCGATGAGTTCCCCGAACTGGGTCGCTCAGAACCTCGGCCTGACCGCGCTCACCCTGATTTCCCTCGCGCTGACGCTCTACCTCATCTACGCCATGCTCCATCCCGAGAAGTTCTGAGGAGGTAGGTCGTGATCGACCTCCGGTCCCTCTGGGACATCGTCGCGGTGCTCGGCCTAGCGCTCGCCGCGGCCCCCTTCTTTGGCGATTACCTGGCCCGGGTCTACACCAACCGCCCGGCCTTCGGGGACGTGGTCTTGGCCCCGATCGAGCGGGGCATCTACCGGTTGCTCGGGACATCGCCCCGCAAGTCGATGCCGGCCCGGGAGTACATGGTGGCGCTGCTGTTGGTCAACGCCGGCGCCTGGCTCTTCATGTTCTGGTACTTCTTCGACCAGTCGACCCTGCCGCTCAACCCGACGGGGGCCCCCAACATGTCGTGGGACCTCGCGTTCCACTCGGCCTCGAGCTTCATCACGAACACCGACTTCACGCACTTCACCAACGAATCCCAGATCAGTGCCGGGGCGATCATGATCGCCTGGCAGCTGGCCCTCTTCATCTCCCCGGCAACGGGGCTCGCGGTCGGCGCCGCGATGGTCCGCGGGTTCATCCGCCGGGACGGGACGGTCGGGAACTTCTACGTGGACGTCGTCCGGAGCCTGACCCGGGTGCTCCTGCCGATCGCCTTCGTCGGGGCGCTCATCATGGTGATGATGGGCGTGCCCGAGACGTTCGACTGGACGGTCATCGCGCACCCCATCACCGGCGGGACCCAGGTCCTCTACCTGGGGCCCGTCGCGAGCTACCAGTCGATCTCCCTTCTCGGCACGAACGGCGGCGGGTGGTACTCGGCGAACATGGTGTCGCCGCTCGCGAACCCCTCGGCCGTCTCGAACCTCTTCGGGATCTTCATCATGCTCCTCATCCCGATCTCCTCCCCATTCGCCTTCGGCCGGATGGTCCGTCGGAAGGGCGAAGAGTGGCCGTTCGTCGGCACGATCCTCATCGTCCTCGTCGTGGCCATCGCCCTGTTCATCGTCTACCAGGAGGCCACCAATCCGGCCCTCGCCAGCCTGACCGGACTGGTCCAGACGAACGGATACCCCGTCGGCTCCGAGGTCCGGTTCTCTCTCCCCGAGGGCGCCACGTTCCAGGTCGTGAGCGTGTATGCCAACGTGGGGGCCAACAACCTCATGATCGGCGCGGTCAGCCCCGTGGCCCAGCTGGTGCTGCTGTTCGGAATGTTCACCCAGAGCACGCCGGGAGGCGATGGCACGGGCTTTGGGATGCTCCTCCTCTTCGCGGTACTGGCGATCTTCGTCGGGGGCCTGATGGTGGGCCGCACCCCCGAGTACCTGGGAAAGAAGATCGAGACCAGTCAGGTGAGATGGGCCGCCCTCGCGCTGCTGAGCCACCCGGCCTCGATCCTGATCCCGTTCGTGGTGGCCGTCGTCGGCGGACAGGTCCCGATCGACGCGAGCACGGTCGGCGCCTCCTCCCACAACTTCACGGCGGTCCTCTACGAGTTCACCTCCGAGTCGGCGAACAACGGGAGCGCGCTCTCGACGGCCGCCTTCAACGATGCGACGCCGTTCTTCAACATCACGGGCGCGTTGGTGATGCTCGTGGGTCGGTACGTCCCGATCTTCGCGATGCTGAAGGTGGGCGAGATCTTCGCCCGCCAGCGGACGCTGCCCGCGGGTCCCGGCACCCTTCGGACGGCCAGCGGGACGTTCACGATCTACCTCACGCTGTTCCTGATCATCGTGACGACGCTCCTCTTCCTCCCGGTCATCGCGATGGGGCCGCTCGCGCAGATTCTGTAGAGGCACGATGTCCGGGGATACGTTCACGCAACACGGAGCGCGGGTCTCGGTCCGACGACGTCCGCATACCTCCTGGCGGCGGGTCCTCGGGGACTCGTTCCGGATGTTCAGCCCGGCCCAGCAGTTCCGTCATCCCGTGATGTTCTGCGTCTACGTCCTCTTCCTGTTGCTGGTCGTCGTGACCCTCGTCCCCTCCTTCTTCCCGGACATCGCCCACTCGTACAACCCGGGGTACTACCTAGCGGTGACCGTCATCCTGTTCCTGACGGTCTGGTTCGCCAACCTGAGCCAAGCGATCGCCGAGGCCCAGGGGCGGGCGCAGGCGGACACCCTCCGGGAGATCCGCAGCGGGGTCCGGGCCCGGCAGGTGCTCCCGAACGGGAGGACGGCCTGGGTCGCCTCCGACGTCCTCCGCGTCGGCGACTCGATCGAGGTCCAGCCGGGCGAGCCGATCCCGATCGACGGGGACATCACCTCGGGAGCCGCGCTCATCGACGAGTCGATGATGACCGGCGAGTCGGAAGCCGTCATCCGGGAGAGCGGCGGAGACAAGACGAGCGTCCTCGGGGGAACCATCGTGCTCCAAGGGACCATCCGGGTCCGGGTCACCGCGGTGCGGGGGGAGTCGTTCCTCGACCGCCTGATCTACCTGGTCGAAGGGCAGGGACGCGAGCCGACCCCGAACGAGCTCGCGCTCGGGGTGCTGCTCTACGCGTTCACCATCACGCTCTTCACCGTCGTCGTCACGTTCATCTTCCTGGCGAATTTCACGAACATCGTCTACGTCTCGGTGGCCACGGTCGTGGCCCTGTTCGTGTGCCTCATGCCCACCACGATCGGGGCGCTGCTGCCGGCGATCGGGATCTCGGGCATCAACCGCGTCGCGCGAGCCAACGTGATCGCGAAGTCGGGTAAGGCCGTCGAGGCGGCCGGCGACCTCGACGTGCTGATCCTGGACAAGACGGGGACGATCACGGTGGGCAACCGGCTCGCGGTCCAGTTCATCCCGGCCCCCGGGGTCGCGCCGGAGAAGCTCCTCGAGGCCGCCCTGCTCTCCTCCTCGATCGACGAGACCCCCGAGGGGAAGTCGATCGTCCGTCTCGCGGCCCGCCGGAACGCTCCGACCCGCCGGCTCGAGCTTGGCTCGTATAAGGTCTTGCCGTTCACCGCCGAGCGCCGGATGAGCGGGATCCTGCTCCAGGACGGGACCGAGGCGTTCAAGGGCTCCTTCCAGGCCATCGAGGCGTACGGCGCGGCCCTCCCGCCCGAGCTCCGCCGAGCCGGCTCGCTCGCCGCCCAGCGAGGGATGACCCCGCTCGCGATCGCCCTGAACAAGCAGGCCGTCGGGCTGGTGATCCTCAAGGACGTCGTGAAGCCGGGCATCAAGGACCGGATCCGGGAGCTGCGCACGATGGGGATCCGCACGGTGATGTGCACCGGCGACAACCGTCTCACCGCCGCGGCGATCGCGAAGGAGGCCGGGGTCGACGACTTCGTCGCCGAGGCGAAGCCGGAGACGAAGCTCACGCTGATCCAGCAGGAGAAGGCGGAGGGCCGCCTGGTCGCGATGACCGGGGACGGGACGAACGATGCCCCGGCGCTGGCGAGGGCGGACGTCGGGCTCTCGATGAACAGCGGCACGAGCGCGGCCAAGGAGGCCGGCAACATGGTCGACCTCGACAACGACCCGACCAAGCTGATCGAGATCGTCTCGATCGGTAAGCAGCTGCTGATCACCCGCGGCGCGCTCACGACCTTCTCGATCACCAACGACGTCGCCAAGTACTTCGCGATCATCCCGGCGCTCTTCATCGCGGTGGGCGCCGCGAGCCTACCGGGGATCACCGTCCTGAACATCATGGGCCTCTCGAACCCCCAGCTGGCGGTGCTCTCCGCGCTCCTGTTCAACGCGATCATCATCCCGATCCTGGTCCCGCTCGCCCTCGCGGGGGTCCCCTTCCGTCCCAGCAGCGCGATCGACCTGCTCCGTCGCAACCTGATCCTGTACGGGTTCGGCGGGCTCGTGACCGCCTTCGTCGGCATCAAGCTCCTCTACCTCCTCCTCGCCTGGCTCATCACCTTCCCGTTCGTCCATACGCTGGGGCTCCTCGTGGCGCACTATCTGCCGTTGGGAGGGCTATGAGCTCGCCTCCCTCCGGGGCCGCGGCCTCCGGCTCTCCCGCCCCCCGGCGGGCCGAACCCGAAGTCGCCGGACGCGTGCCGTCGGCCCACTCGTGGTCGACGCATCTGCGCGCCACGCTGGTCCTCCTCCTCCTCTCCATCCTGGTGACGGGGCTCGCCTACCCGGTGGTGGTCACCGAGATCGCGCAGGTGATCAACCCCTACGGCGCGAACGGCTCGCTCCTCTACTTCCCGAACGGGACGGTCGCGGGCTCGGCGCTGGTCGCCCAGAACACCGACGCGCCGTACCTGTTCTGGGAGCGCCCCTCGCTCACCGACTACAACACGACGCTCGGTACGGATACTCCGCCCGGACCCAGCGACCCGGCGCTCGTCAACGAAACCCTCTCGTACATGGCCCAGTATGGGTACTACACGGTGAACGCCTCCGTGCCGTTCTGGCTCGTGTCGGCGTCCGGCTCCTCGGTCGACCCCGACCTCACGCCGGAGGCGGTGCTCGTCCAGATCCCCCGGGTCGCGACGAACACGAACCTCACGGAGGCGAACCTCACGGCGTTCGTGAACGCGCACATCGTCAGCCCGGTGCTGCCGTTCGTCGGGGTCGCCTACGTCGACGTCCTCGAGCTCGACCTCGACCTCCTGCCGATGATCGGGCGGTGAGCCGGTGTACAAGCGCATCCTCATGCCGGTCCAGGTCCCCTCCGAGGTCGAGCCGCTGATCCGCTTCGCCGCCAACCTCCTGGAGGCCGACGGGGAGATCCGCCTCCTCCATGTCATCCCGACCACCACGATGCCCGAGGTCGCCCGCGAGTGGCGCCGTTCCGTCAACATCGTCGTGCCGGCCCACGAGACCGGCGCCTCCCTCGACCTCCGGGTGGAGCCCGAGGTCAAGGCGGCGACCGACGTCTCCGGGGAGATCCTCGAGAGCGCGGAGACCGCCGACGTCGAGGCGATCATCATGACGCTCCGGGGGGACCGTCGGAGCCACAACCCGTTCGTCGGCCACACCGCGAGCGGGATCCTGCACCACGCTCCCTGCGACGTCCTGATCCTGAACCGCCTCGCGCTCGCGGGCGACCGGATCCCCCGGATCCTGCTCCCGACCTTCCGGCCGGCCCCGACCCCGAAATCCATGCGCCTCGCCGAGGAGATCTCGATCCGGGCCGGGGGGATCCCGGTGATCACCCTCGAACTGGCCCCGCGCGCGACGGGGCGGGAGTCGGCCCCCGTCGAGGAGGAGACGAGCGCGCGGGGCGTTCCGCTCCAGCACAAGGTCGCCTTCTTCCCCGAGTCGTTGTTCGGCCGCCGCCGACGCCTTCCCGAACTCCTCCTGCAGGCCGCGCAGCGGGAGCGCTTCGGGCTGCTCGTCGTCGGGGGGGAGGAAGACGGCACCGAAGGCCCGATCCTCACGCGTCGGGTCGTCGAGGACCTCTTCCGCGCCGCGCCCTGCCCGGTCGTGGCCCTCCGGGGCTAGACCCTGAGGTACCCCGTGGGCGAACTCTGGTTCGTCGGGCTCGGCCTCTCGGACGAGCGAGGGCTCTCCGAGCGCGCGCTCGACGCGCTCCGCGCAGCCGACCGTCTCTTCGCCGAGGAGTACACGGCGGTCGCCCCCGCGGGGACGCTCGAGCGTCTGGCGGCGCGGGTCGGGCATCCGGTCGAGCGACTGGACCGCCCCCTCCTGGAGTCGGAGCGCCCGATCCTGCAGGCCCTGCGGGTCCATGCCCGCGTGGCGCTCCTGGTCGTCGGGGACCCGTTCGCGGCCACCACCCACGTGGCGCTTCGCCTCGCCGCGGAAGGCGCGGGGCACACCTGGAAGTACGTCCCGAACGCCAGCATCCTCACCGCCGCCGCCGGGTTTCTCGGCCTGATGCACTACCGATTCGGCCGCACGGTATCGCTTCCGTTCCCGGCGCCAGGGTTCGCCCCGACCTCTCCGCTCGAACAGGTGGCGGCCAACCGCGACCGAGGGCTCCACTCTCTCGTGCTCCTGGACCTCCGGCCCGAGGAGGGCCGGTTCCTCCCCGCGGGGGAGGCACTGCGCATGCTGGCGCGCCCCGCCCCGGGAGCTCCGGGAATCGAGGGGACCGCCCCCGTCGCGGTGGCCGCCCGGGTCGGACAGGAGTCGGCCGCGGGGTGGTTCGGGCCGCTCGACCGGCTTGCCGCGGTCGACTTCGGACCCCCCCTGCACGTCGTGGTGGTGCCCGCCGACCTCCATTTCGAGGAGGCGGCGGCGCTCGAGCGGTTCCGGGTCCGTTGACCGGGCCCTACGGGGGGGCGACGTTCGGGCTCAGCGCCTCGGCGAACTGGCGGATGCGAAAGGGGCGGAGCAGGGTCACATCCGGCCCCGGGCCCGGGGTCGCCGCCGGGGGGCGGGAGGCCGGGGCGACCAGGATGATCCGTAGCATGGGGACGATGGTCCGGGCCTCGGCGAGCAGGGCGCCGGCGGTCCCCTCGGCCAGGTTCACGTCCACGACCATCAAGCCCGGGCGGTGGTTGTGCAACAGCTCGAGGGCCTGGGTGACCCCGTCGGCCTCCCCGTCCACGCGGAAGTGATGGAGCCGGAGCAGCCCCCGCAGGAGCACGCGCGTCTCCTCGTCCCCCGCGACGACCACGGCCGTGGGGGATGGGGAGGTTTCGGGCGCGTTCAAGATGCGGGACCCCGGGATGAGCCTCTGGCCCGAGCGCCGGTCAGAGTCTCGAATTCTTAACTATTGCCTCAAATACATAGTTCTTGACTTATCCGCGTAGCCGCCGCGAGGGGTCCGATGGGGAGATTTCCCTCATCGCGCCGGGGGTTCCCGGACGCCCCAGTCCGCGACGCCCGCCGCCCGAAGGAGGTCATCCATCGCTTCATGGTAGCCGGACGCCGGCGCGTCCAGGAGCGCCCGGGCGACCGCGGCGAGCGAGGTGCCGAACTCCTGCTCGGTCGGGGTGAACTGCCAGGCGTGCGCCGGCGCTCGCCCGAGCGCGAGCAGGAAGGCGTAGGCCAGGCCCCGCTCTTTCCCCTCCCGCGGGAGGGTCTGCAGGAGGGTACGCTCCGCCCCGCTCTCGCGCTGGGTGCGGTAGGCCCGCGCCACGCGGTCGACCCACGTCGCCTCCGCCGTCAGGCGGGAGTACCGCGGGAGCGCCTCCAACAGCTCCCGCTCCTCCCCCCGTCGCTGGGCGCGCTTCAGGATCTCGCCGATCCGCCCCGGGGCATCTCGGGCCTCCTGGAGGGCCCGCCGGGCCTCCGCCTCGTCCTCGGTGATCGCTCCGACGATCGCCTCCGAATGCTCCGGCCAGAGGCGCTCGAGGGCTCGGCTCGCGCTCGGCTCGTCGACCTCGAAATACCCCGGCGGGGGGTCGAGGGCGGCCTCGAGGGCCCGGCGCTCGAGCGCCGAGGGGTGGAGCGCGTCGAGGAATTCCGGTACGTGGTCGCCGTAGCATACGCCGCCCGCGACCAGGGTGGTCCGGCGGGTCCCCTCGATCGTCGGGCGGATCTCGGCCCGGTAGGCGTCGAGGAGGGCGGCGTCGGAGAGGCGCCCGAGCTCGTAGCTGCGCCGCAGTGACTTCGGCAACGACGGGAGGCGGGCGTGCACGCACTCGGGACCGCCGCGGCATTGCACGTTCAGCTCGACCTCGACCGGGAACGCGGCCCCCGGGTCGGGGACCGCCGAGCCCTCCGAGATGGAGCCGAGCAGGTGGCGGTCGTCCTTCGCGCACCGGCGGCAGATCCGGAACGTGCGCTCCGCGCCCGGCCATCCGACCTCGAGGTACGGACGGGCCTCATGGGCCGCGAGGTGCGGGCAGACGAGGTTCCGGGTCCCCGGTTCGGGGACGGTCCGGTACGGGAGTTCCTCGACCCGCTCGGCCACGACCTCCCCGGGGGGTCGGGGGGAGCGCCCCGTGCACCAGACGACCTTGCGGGCCGCGAAGAAGTTGAGTCCCTTCCTCGCCCAGTCCACGTACCCGAGGAGAAGGCGGGTCGGGTCGTCGGACTGCTGGACGGCGAGCTCCGCCTCCCGGGTCGACCGGGCGAGGGTGGCGAACGACCCCTCCCCCCCGGCGATGGGGAAGGTGGCGACCGTGGGGGTCGTCGGGTCGAGGTAGTACCGGAGCAGGCCGGCGTAGGACCGGACGAGCGGGTCGCCCCAGCGCGACATCTTCTCGAGTCGCTTCGGGTCATCCCTGGCCTCGCGGACCTCCTCGAGGTCGGCTCGCAAGCGGTCGAACTTCTCGCGAGGAGCGTCGCCCGTCAGCCGGGGAAGGAGGGAGTCGACCGACTCGCGGAGGACCTTGGCCCGGGCGACCAGGTCGTGCTCGCGGACCCCCGACGCGCGTCGCGCCCTCGGCATGGTGACCGTCGTGGGGAGCGGGGAGGGCTACATATTCCCGCGGGGGGGACGCGGGTCACCGGCGGCACGCTTCGACGAAGTGGCGGAAGATCTCGCGCCCGCCCTCGGTGTGCTCGACCTCGGGGTGGAA
>JASHTC010000139.1 GCA_030040755.1 Thermoplasmata archaeon
AACGAGTACACCTTGTCGGTCAGGTCGTAGAAGGCGCTCGACTTCCGGTCGCGCGGCCGCGGAAGGTCCACGTGCACGTCGGCCAGGACATGGGACGGCCGACGGGCCAGCACGATGACCCGGTCCGCCAGCTGGATCGCCTCCTCGATGTTGTGCGACACCAGCAGGACCGCGTCCGGAGGCAGGTCGGGGTCCCGCCAGAGCTGGAGCACCTCTTCCCGAAGGCCCTCGGCGGTCAGCGGGTCGAGGGCGCTGAAGGGTTCATCCATGAGCAGCACGGAGGGCTCCACGGCGAGGGCTCGGGCAAGTCCCACGCGTTGGCGCATCCCCCCCGAGAGCTCGCGGGGATACGCCTCCTGGAATCCGTCCAGCCCCGTCACGGAGATGTACCGCTCGACCTGGTTCTTCAGCCGCTCCGGCTCCCAGCCGAGCGCCTCGAGGCCGAAGGCGACGTTCTGGGAGACGGTGAGCCAGGGGTAGAGCGCGAAGCTCTGGAAGACCATCGCCATCTGGGGACAGACGGACGCCACGGGTGCATCGCGGAACAGGATCCGGCCCCCGGTCGGGCGGTCGAGGCCCTGGATCAGGCGCAGCAGGGTCGACTTACCGCAGCCGGAGGGTCCCACGATCGCCAGAAAGTCCGAGTCCGCGACGTCGAACGAGATGTCCTGCATGATGCTGATCGAGCCGTGGCGCCCCTCGAACGCCTTGTCCACATGCTCGACCCGGATCAGCGCCACCGGCCCGCTCCTTCTCCGCGTGCGTCGTGCCGGAACGACTCAGTCGGTCCGGTACTTCTCGACCGCCCGCCGGTAGAGCGGCTTCCATATGAGTTCGTTGATGGCGACCACGCTCGCGACCAACGTGAGGAGGGCGGCGACCATCAGAGGATAACCGGTGTGGTTCGGGAGCGCATACCCGACGTCGATGGCTCGGCCGACCCCGAACAGGCTGAGGGTCTGGGAGTGGCTCACGCTCAGGTACTCCGCGACGATCAGCGTGTTCCATCCCCCCCCGAAGGCGGTGATCGAGCCCGTGATCAGTGCCGGGAAGATCCCCGGCAGGACGACGCGCGTGAACCGCTTCCATCCGCGCACCCCGAAGGAGGTCGCCGCCTCTTCGAGGTCCGGGGGGAGTCCGCGGATGCCCGAGAGGATGTTGAAGAAGAGATACCACATCATCCCGGTCATCAGCATCAGGATCGCGGCCCCTTCCGCGCTGATGTACGGGATCAGTTCGAAGATGATCACGGGGAACAACGCGGTCGCCGGGAAGGAGGCGATGACCTCGACCGTCGGCATGCCGAATCGCTCCGCGCGCGGACTGCGCGCGAGCCACAGGGCGAGCGGCAGGGAGATCGCCAAACAGACCAGGTAGGCGGCGGTCACGCGCAGTGCGGAAGCCCCCATCTGCAGGGGGAGCGACTCGATCTGGGCCCGGATGCCCGGCAGGATCGGGCCGGTGAACACGTCGTAGACGGCCACGACGATGGCGATGAGGATGAGCCAGCACACCACGAGGAGGGCCGCGAGTCCCAAGTATCCGACCGCGCCCCGGCGTCGCTCGGTCCGGCGCACCGGGGCCACGGTGATGGCGGCCAGCTGGACGAGCGGGGTGCTGATCCGCGTGACCCCCGTGCGGACCCCCCGCGTGACGTAGGCCGCGGCGCGACGGAACCGGCCCGCGGGGCCGCTGACCGGGCCGACCTCGCCCTCGCCGGAGGGACTGGTGTCGTACCGGAATCGCTGGGCCCACTTTCCCAGCGGGCGCCAGAGGGCGAAATCGAGGACCGCGATCACCACGATCAGGACCAGGATTCCGGCGAGGAACGCCTGCCCGTTGTGCCCGCTCGCCGCGAAGGAGAGGAAGCTGCCGATCCCCGGCAGGGCCTGGGAGGTGTTCGTGGTGAAGATCTCGGCTTCCACGAGGAAGAACCAGCCGGCGGTCCACGAGAGGACCGAGTTGTAGACGAGCCGATTGATGGTGGCGGGGAACAATACGCGTCGGAACAGCAAGAGGCCCCGAAGGCGGAAGGTGTCCGAGACCTCCTTGAGCTCGGCCGGAAGGGTCTTCAGGGACTCGTACACGCCGAAGACCATGTTCCAGGCCATCGAGGTGAAGATCAGGAAGACCGACGCGGCGTTGACGCCCGGCCAGCTGCCGGGGGTGAGCTGCGCGAAGAAGATGAGGGCGAAGGGGAAGAAGCCGAGGATGGGGATGGACTGGAGGATGTCGAGGACCGGGATCATCACCCGCTCGCCGGTCCGGTGGGTCGCGGCGTAGTAGCCGTAGGCCAGCGCGAAGCCGAGGGAGGCGAAGTAGGCGGCGGTCATCCGCAGGAACGAGTACGTCACGTCGACCGACGCGGTCGGCAGATAGCTCGCGAGCCCTGCGAACGACAGACCGCCGGAGGCCGCCGCGTACACTCCGACGAGGAGCGGGATGGCGACGTAGATCGCCGCCGCGCGGCGTCCCGAGGGCCTCCACCGGGGCGCCGGGTCGGGGCAGCCGGCTGTCGTGAGCCGGCTCCCGTCCCCCTCGGGAGCCGAGCCGGTAGGTGCTCCTTCCGCCATCCGACCCCCCCGGGCGTCGACCGCTGTCGGACCGTGCCCGGCTATTTGTGCCTGTGGTCTCCACCTCGACCCGAAGGCGCCCCGGGGGTCCGTACGCCGGGCGAACGACGCGGTCGGCCTCCCGGTCCGCGGCAATGTTTATCAACGGCGCCTCGCTGGCTCCGGCGTAGCCCCGTAGTGTAGTGGCCAATCATGCGAGACTCTGGATCTCGCGACGCAGGTTCGAAAGCCGCGGGGGGTTGCGAACCCGCGGTCCGGAACTCCTGCCGGGGCTACTCCGGAGGTCGAACGATACTGCCGGTGCGGGGGTGCTCCAGCTCGGCCAAACCGTCGACTCTCGTCGGCGGGGCCACCGAGGCAGGGCTTAGGACCCTGTTGCCTAGGGCATTCGCCGGTTCAAACGGACGACCGGTCGTCGAGGCCGGTCGCCGGAAAGTCCGGCCCCCCGCATCTACCCCTTCCGGACCGGCGCGCTGAGGTCCCGTGAGCGAGACGACTGCGGTGCCGTCACCGGAGGAGATCCTGGCCCTCGACGCGGCCGGGGCCGATTCCCTCCTGGCCCGCCTGGAGAGGGCGGTCCCGTCCCATCCCCCGCGGGTGCGGCTGACCACGCAGGGGTTTCGGGAGGCGATCGTCTTCGGTGACACCCACGCGGACTGGCACTCGACGCGAGAGGTCGAACGCCGATTCCTCTCCGGCGGGATCCCGCGGATCCTGATCGGGCTCGGGGACTACGTCGACCGCTCCCTCCCGGACTGCGGCCAGGGCTCGGTGGCCAATGCCCTCTACTTGCTCTCCATCGCGGCGAACGCCCCCGACCGCGTATTCCTCCTCCAGGGGAATCACGAGACCGTCCGTCGTATCCCCGCCTACCCGCACGACCTCGCCGAGGAGGTGGCCGCGTTGTGGGGTCCCGACCGGAGCCGATACGACCGTCTTATGGCCCTCCTCGAGCGTGGACCGCTCGCGGTCGTGGTGCCGAACGGGGTCTTCTGCGCGCACGCCGGCTTCCCCCTGATCTCCACGGCCCAGCAGTGGGCGAGCGCCTTCGATACCATCACCGACGACCAGCTCCTCCAGCTGGTGTGGGCCGAGTGCGATGCATCCGGCAACCGCCGAGGGGCCGGGACCGTGTGGGGGGCCCGGGACCTCGAGCGGTTCTTGCGATCCAACTCGCTCCGGATCTTCCTGCGGGGCCACG
>JASHTC010000140.1 GCA_030040755.1 Thermoplasmata archaeon
CATGGCCGCCGATTCGTCGGTCTCGGCCTTGATCTCGTCCTCGATCGAGCGGATCTCGGACATGAGCTCCTCCTGCTTGGGGATCGGTCCGAGGATGTCGTCCATCGACCCGATCTTCTGCTCGAGGTCGGCGAGGGCGTTCAGCGCCCGGTCGGGGACCGTGCGCCCGGTGCCCAGGTACTCCGCCGCGCCTTCGACCAGGCGGGAGAACTCGAAGGGGAAGAGGATCTTCGTGGCCTGGCCGTCGCCGAGCGCCGTGACCGTGTCCAGCGAGAGGACCGTCAGGGCCTTGGCGTCGAGCACGCCGGCGCCGAGCGAGAGGATGCGGAGACGCTGGGCCTCGCCCTGCGCCTCGAGGATGGTGGCGACCCGGCTCCCCTCGGCCTCGAGGATCTTCGACTGCCGCACCCCTTCGGCCTGAAGGATCCGAGAGCGCTTCTGACCCTCGGCGACCAGGATCGCGCTCCGCTTCTCGCCGTCCGCCCGCAGGACCGCGGCGCGGCGCTGCCGCTCGGCGGAGGTCTGCTCCTCCATCGCGGCCTTGACGGGCCCGACCGGGTCGACCTCCTTGATCTCGACGGCGTCCACCCGGACGCCCCACTTGTCGGTCGCCTCGTCGAGGATGTCGCGGAGCCGGGTGTTGATCCGCTCGCGGTTGTAGAGGATCTCGTCCAGCTCCATGTCGCCGATAATCGACCGGAGCGTGGTCTGCGCCAGCGCCACGGTCGCGACGTGGTAGTCCTGGACCTGGAAGATCGCTTTCGGCGGGTCGACCACCTTGATGTAGATGATGGCGTCGACGTTGGTCGGCGAGTTGTCCTTGGTGATGACCTCCTGGCGGGGAACCTCCAAGACCTGGGTACGCAGGTCGATCGGGACGACCTTGGAGATCGGGCTGACGATGTTGAAGCCGGGGTTGATGATGCCTTTGTACGACCCGAGCCGGGTCACGATCCCCTGCTGGTACGGGTTGATGGTGTAGATGCTCCGCCAGAGGAGCACCAGGAACACGACGAACGCCAGAAAGCCCGCGACGTAGTAGAGCGTGTAATCCATCTTCCTCTCCCCTTAGAACCTGACTTTCCTGACCGTCGTCCCCCGCTAGTGCTGGGCTCCCCCGTCGATGGGCTGGACCGTGACCGAGACCCCCTCGCCGCGCACGACCCGGACCTGGGCGCCGACGGGGATCGGGACGTTCGCGCGGGCCGACCACACCTCGGAGCGGATGCGGATCTTCCCCTGGAGCGAGTTCGGCACGACCGGAGCGATCACGATCCCGACCTCCCCCTCGAGCCCGCTCGCGGTGGTGCTCAGCGGACGATGGGTGGGGGCGACATACCGATAATAGGGGATCTCCACCAGCGTGGCGACGAGGGCCGCGAGGAGGAGGATCCCGATCCCGTACGGGCTGTCCAGCAGGACGTTCGGCACGAGGAGGTAGAGGAAGCCCGCCGTCAGGATGATCGACCCGGGGATGAGGAGCAGCACGCCGGGATGGACCAGCTCGAGGGCGAAGAGGATGATGCCCCCGAGGACCAGGACGATCCCCAAGGTGAGGTCGATTCCCGACATCGGACCGGTCGCCAAAGCACGAAACGGCAATAAGGCCGTTCCCTGCCGCTCGGGGGTCGTTCCCCTTACCGGATGTACGTCCCCGTGGTCTCGAGGTCGAACCGGGAGACGACCTTCAGTCGCCGGCCCCGACCGCCGCGCGCGTAGGCGAGGAACGGGAACATCTGCCACAGGTCCCCCTCGGCCATCTTGGTCGCGGGGTGTTCCGGACCGAAGGCGCTCCGGGTCACCCGGGCGGTCACGTCCCGGACCGCCCGCTCGTCCAGGTAGCCGAGCGCGTGGAGGTACTCGTGGGCCAGGATCACGTAGACGAACGAGTTGAGCTCGAGGGGGGTCTCGGCATTCGCCCGCATGGCGTCCACGAGACCCTCGTTCAGCACGATCATGTTCCCCGTCACCTGCCAGTAGGCGCCCAGCTGGGGCGGCAGGTCCGACAGCGTCAGCCCGAGCCCCGGGCGCTCGACGCCGAGGACCCGACGGACCGCCCCGCGCACCACCTGGAAGATCTGGTCGTAGTCGGCGGGTCGTCCGAGCCGGTCCCCGAGGTCCCCCGGCGCGGGGGCCACCGGGGGCCCGGTGGGCCGCGCGGGGGGCGGCGCTCGGGGGAAAGGTCCGGCAAGCCGGGGGGGCGACATCGGAAAAACCACCCACGCGGCGGGGATATAGTCGCGGTTACACGAGCGCCACCTCGGGCGGCCCCGCTCCCCCCGGGCGGCTCCCCCTCGACCGAGACCCTATGAGAGCGAGGCGTACTGCGCGTCCGTGCCCCGTCCGGAGGAAGTGGCGATGCCGAGCCGCCGCGAGCGGTTCGAGGACCGGCGCAAGGAGGCCTCGCAACGCGACCTCCTCGACCAGTTCTTCGACCACCGGACGCTGCTCGCGGTCTCCCGCCTTGTCAATCAAGGCCAGTTCGACTCCATCGACTTTCCGATCGCGACCGGGAAGGAGGGAGGGGTCTTCCGCGCGACGCGCGGGGCCGAGTACCGGGCGGTGAAGATCTACCGCATCGGCAACACGACCTTCCACAACCTGCCGGCCTACGCCCTCGAGGAGCTGCGGCGGGAGACGAGCGTCCGCAACTACGGGGGCCTGATCTTCGCCTGGACCCGTCGGGAGCATACGATCCTCGGCCGGCTCGCCGACGCGAAGGTGCGCGCCCCGTACCCGTACGGACACTTGCGCAATTGCCTCGTCATGGAGTTCATCGGCAACGAGGCGGGGGCCGCGCCCCGCCTCCTCGACGCCCAGGTCGACGACCCCGAGGCGGTCTACCGGGACCTCGTCCTTCAGATCGGCCGGATGGTCCGGGAGGCGAGACTGGTCCACGGCGACCTCTCCCCCTACAACACCCTGCTCTACCAAGGGAAGGTGGTGCTGATCGACGTCGCGCAGGCCGTGACCGTCGAGCATCCGCGGGCGCTCGAGCTGCTCGCGCGCGACATCGCCCATTTCTCGAAGTTCTTCGGGCGCCTGGGGGTCGAGGTCGAGCCCGAAGAGTTCATGCGGGCCGTGGGAGGGACCTCCCTGCGCCCCGCGACCGCGCAGAGCTGACCATGCCGACCCTCTACGTGCGGATCCCCGAGGACCGGGTGGGCGTCGTCATCGGGCCGGGCGGCCGGACCTGCCACGAGATCGCCGAGCGCACCTCCACCGACGTGCAGGTCGACAGCGAGGAGGGCGCGGTCCGCATCAGCGGCCCCGACTCCGAGCCGGCGCGGGTGATGCAGGCCCGCGACATCGTCCTCGCGATCGGGCGGGGGTTCTCGCCGGAGCGGGCGAAGCGCCTCCTGAAGGAGAATACCTACCTCGGGATCCTCGACATCAAGGTCACCACCGGGAAGAAGGAGAAGGCAGCCCTGCGCCGGATCCGCTCCCGGGTAATCGGCACCCGCGGCGAGGCCCGCTCGCGGATCGAGCAGCTCTCGGGCTGCTCCGTCAGCGTGTACGGCGGCACCGTCGCGTTGATCGGACAGGAGGACCAGCTCGAGCGGGCGACCCGAGCGGTCGAGCTCCTGCTGCGCGGCAGCGAGCACTCGACCGTCTTCCACATGCTCGCCCGCCTCCGACGGAACGCCGCGGCGGAAGAGGCGATGGGGCCGAGCCTGTCGGCGCTCGAGGAGTAACCCGATGGCCAAGACGGTCGCCCTCGACGGGCCCGCCCTCAGTTGGGCCCGGGACCAGTTCGCGCAGTACTACGGGTCGACCCCCATCCCTCCGCCGCCCCGTCTCGACCGCCGGGAGTTCGCGGCGTTCCCGTTCGTCACCGACACGACCATGCGCCGCCACACGACCCTGCGCTCGGCCGAGGAGTTCCACCGGTTCCTGGTCGGCGAGGTGCCGCGCCACGTGTACTACTCGACCGCCTACTACCGTCTCCCGGCCGAGCCGACGATGGCCCGGAAGGAGTGGCTGGGCGCCGACCTCCTCTTCGACCTCGACGCGGACCACCTGCGGGGGGCGGGCGGGCTCGACTACGCCGGGCAGCTCGCCCTCGTGAAGAGCCGCCTCGTCGACCTGGTCGACGACTTCCTGCTCGGGGACTTCGGGATCCCGCCGGACGAGCTCTCGTTCGTCTTCTCGGGAGGACGGGGGTATCACGTCCACGTCCACGACGCCCGTTTCCTGCCGCTCACCAGCCCCGAGCGTCGCGAGCTGGTCGATTACATCCAGGGGACCGGGTTCGACGCCCGCCGGGTCGTCGCCCCCCGCCACCTGAACGTCGGGGGCGAGGGGGGGGCCGACGGGGGCCGTCGCTCCACGGTTCGGCTCCAGGAGCTCCCGCCCCCGGACGCGCCCGGCTGGCGCGGTCGGACCGCTCGGGCGGTGCTCGCCCTGCTGGACCGGTGGGAGTCCGCGGGGACCGCCGAGGCGGACCTGGTCGGCTGGGGGGTGCCGAGGACCCATGCCCACAAGATGGCGGGGGTCCTGTTCAAGCACGGCGGAGCCGCGAAGGTCCGGGCCTCCCGGAACCTCGACGCGCTCGGGCCGCTGCAGGAGGAGTTCCTCGAGGCCGCGGTGCCCCGCGCCGCGGTCGAGGTGCAGGGCGAGACCGACGCCCCGGTCACGACGGACGTCCACCGCCTGATCCGGCTGCCCGGTTCCCTCCACGGCGGGACCGGGTTCCGGGTCCTGCCGCTCTCCCGCGAGGGCCTGGAGCGGTTCGACCCGCTGCGGGATGCTCCGGTGCCCCGGCCCGCGGGCGAGCGGGCGAGGGTCACCTACCGGGAGGCGGTCCACTACCCGTGGGGGGACGGCGCGCTGGACGGGGCCCCCGGGAAGGAGGCCGAGCTGCCTACGGCGGCGGCGCTCTTTCTGACGCTGCGGGGGGAGGCGACGCTTCGGCCTTGACCGGGAGCACGAGCCGCCCGACCTTCTCGATCTGAGCCTCGATCTGGTCGCCGGCCTTCAGCCGGCGGCTCTCCTTCCCGAACTCGAATCCGGGGGTTCCCCCGAGGCTGCCGAGCGAGACGATGTCTCCCGGCTCGAACGTGATCCCCTTCGACAGGTGCGCGAGGACCTCGGGAATGCGGAAGATGTAGTCGGAGGTGTCTCCCTTCTGGCGGACCTGCCCCCCGACGGAGAGCTCCATCTGCAGAGGATACGGGGCGCCCACCTCCTCCTTGGGGACGACCCACGGGCCGACGGCCATCGTCCCATCGAACCCCTTGCCCATCACCCAGTCCACCGCCGCTCCCTCCGGGTACTGGAGGTCCCGGTACCCCATGTCGAGCGCGATCGTGTAGCCGGCGACGTACTCCATGGCCTTCTCCAGGGGGATATGCTTGCCCCGCTGCCCGATGACGAGGGCCAGCTCGAGCTCGACGTCGGGGAAGCTGCCGGCCGGGTTCAGGACGAGCGACTCGCTCGGGCCGACCAGGCTGTTGAAGAAGCGAGTGAACGCATACGGCTGCTTCGGGACCGGCTTGCCCTGCTCGGCCAGATGGCTCTTCGAGTTCGTCGCGAGGAGGTAGATCTTGGCGCTCCGGACGACCGGGGCGAGCAGCTTGACGCCCTCCTCCGCCTTGAACAGGAACCGGGCGCCGGTCGCCGCGCGCGGCGTCCAGCCCATCGCCCGACGCCGCTCGATGTA
>JASHTC010000141.1 GCA_030040755.1 Thermoplasmata archaeon
CCTTGGCTCGGGCAACCACTTCCTCGAGGTCCAGGCGGTCGACAAGGTGCTCGAGCCTTCGTTCGCCGAGGCGATGGGGCTCGCGCCGAACCGGGTGGTCGTGATGCTGCACACCGGCTCGCGCGGCCTGGGCCACCAGGTCGCGACCGACTTCATCGCCCGGATGGACCGCCGGCTCGCGGAGGAGGGGAAGTCGCTGGTCGACCGACAGCTCTCGTGCGCGCCGATCGACTCCGACGACGGGGCCCGATACCTCGGCGCGATGGCGGCCGGTGCCAACTTCGCGTGGGCGAACCGGCAGGCGATCACCCACGCGGTCCGCCGCGCCTTCACGGCCGTCTTCCAGCGCTCCGAGGAGGAGCTCGACCTCTCGGTCGTCTACGACATCGCGCACAACATGGCCAAGGTGGAGACGCACCGGGTCGACGGGGGTTCGAAGCCCCTGCTCGTCCACCGCAAGGGCGCGACCCGCGCGTTTCCGGCCGGGCGGGACGAGGTGCCGGCGGCCTACCGGCGCTTCGGGCAGCCGGTCCTGATCCCGGGCGACATGGGGACCGCGAGCTACGTCCTCGCGGGGCTTCCCACCTCCCTGGAGCGCTCCTTCGGCTCCTCCTGCCACGGGGCCGGTCGCCGCCTCAGCCGCCACGCCGCCGTGCGGGCGTTCCGCTTCGAGGACGTGACCCGGGAGCTCCGGAGCCGGGGGATCGTCGTCCGTTCGGCCTCGCGGGAGGGGGTCACCGAGGAAGCGCCCGGTGCCTACAAGGACGTCGAAGAAGTGGTCCGGGTCGCCGAGGGCGCCGGACTCACCCAGCGCGTCGCGCGTCTCGTTCCGCTCGGCGTCGTCAAGGGGTAGGGGTCGGCGGCGGAGAGGGAGGCCGGCGCCGCCGCGCATAGACGATGACCCCGACCCCCCCCAGGACGAGCCCGAGCGCCGCCGCTCGGAGGTAGAGGAGCCAGGGACTCCCCGCGGCCGTCGGGCCCGACCCTCCCACGTGGACGACGACCGTCCAGTTCTCGCGCGCGGTGTCCCCTTGCGCGTCGGTGACGGCGAGCGTCAGGTTGTACCGGAGGACGCTGGCGGAGCCGGCGGGCGAGCCGACCGAGTAGGTGGTCGTGCTCACCCAGGACTCGGACCGCGAGACCACGGTGCCGTTCGACCCGCCGTTGCCGAACGACCAGAGGTAATAGTACGGCGCACCCGCTCCTCCCGAGGCGGAGGCGTTCAGGGTGACGTTCAGCGGGGCCGCCCCCTCCAGCGGCGACACGGAGGCCCGGATCGCCGGAGGCGAGGCCGCGTGGACCGCGACCCCGAACGGGAGGGTCGCGGTGTCGTTCCACGAGTCGTTCGCGGCCAGGGTGACCGCGTACTCTCCCGGCGTACCGTACTGGTGAGCGACCGTCCGCGCGGTCGACGAGTTTCCGTCCCCAAAGCTCCAGGAGAGGTGGGTCGTACCGGGGCCGCTGGTCGTCGCGGTGCCGGTCCAGGTGAGGGGCGCGACGCCGGAGCCGGGTCCCGTCCCCGCCCGCACCCCGAGCGCGTCGGCCCGCGGGATGAACCCACCGGACTGGACCGCGAGGAAGGAGGGGTCGAGGACCGGGAAGGTGAGCTGCTCGTGCGAGAACGGCCAGGTCACGTTGAGCCAGAACTCCCGCGCCGAGACCTCCCCGGAGGCGGGGGCGTAGACGGTCGCCGCCGTCACCGCCTCCGGAGCGGAATCGCCGGAACCGAGGGACCAATTGAAGAGGACCGGCGCGAGGGTCCCTCCCGCCACCCCGGGGGTAGAGGGGAGTTCGGCGGAGAAGCGCACGGTCGTCCCCGCCACGACATGGACCGCCGGCTGGATCGTGGCCGATGCGAGGTACCCGCTCCCGTCCCCGGCCGGGAGCACGTCGATGAGGAACCCTTCGCTCGCGTTCCCGTTCCCGGAGTCCTCGGCGTCGCCGGTGGCGAAGTAGGTGCCCGCGGCCGTGTACGTGTGCGACACCGTCGCCCCGGCCGCCGAGGTGCCGTCGCCGAACTCCCACTGGGTACGGGACGCGTTCGCCTGGTAGCCGCCGGAGACCGACGCGTTGAAGGTCACGGTGAGCGGGGCGTCGCCCCAGGGGGTCGTCGTCCCGAAGGTGCCGGTCAGCGGAGGGGCGACCGTGACGTTGGTCTCGTTCGACGCCCGGGTGCCCGACGAGTTGGTCGCCTGGAGGGTGACGGAGTAGGTGCCCGGGCTCCGGAAGATCGTGCAGCCGCAGGCGCCGACGTAGGGGTCGCTCGAGGAGAGGAGCACGGTCGGCGCTCCGACGCCCTCGCCGCCGGAGACGGTGAAGAGGGACGGATAGTCCGCGGGCGCGTCGCGCACGCCGGGGGTGGAATCGGCGGTCACCTGGAACGGGGCGACCTGCGTGCGGCAGACCGGCGCCTCCCCACCTCCGACGGAGATCGGGACCAGGGCGCTGGTTCCTCCATCCTGCGGGACCGCGGAGTCGTTGACGACCACGTCCGCGCAGTACCCCCCCGCGACGGCGAACGAGTGGGTCGTGGTGTTCGATGGCGACCCGCTCAGGAAGGTTCCGTCGCCGAAGGTGAAGAGGTAGGAATACGGAGCCGTCCCCCCGGTCACGCTCGCGTTGAACCGAACGCTCTCCCCGGCGGCGGGGGTGCTGTCGGAGACCGTCAGGACGACCCGGAGCGAGGCCCCGCCCACGACGACCTCGAGGGGTGCCGAGGCGCTGACGTTTCCGGAGGAGTCGGCGACGTAGGCGACGGCGGCGTAGGTCCCGTCCGTCAGGTAGACGTGCGAGACACTGCCGTTCGAGACGAGCGCGGCCGTCCCGTCTCCGAACGAGACGCCCTCGAGCGGGTAGTCGCCCGAGCCCCCGGTCGGGATCGGGAAGAAGCTGACCTGAAGGGGGGCGGTGCCCTGCGACGGCGACGCCGCGAGGCCGACCTGGAGCGACGAGGTCGACGGAGGGGACCGGGTGAGGGCCGGCACCAGGGCGCCGACGATCGGGCCCCCGAGGCCGGTCACCGGGTCCCACCCCGGGCCCGCCGCGTAGGCCCCGTTGTTCCCGGTGGTGATGTCGTGGAAATCGGAGGCGTAGCTCGGGCTCCGCAGGAGGGCGTAGAGCTGGGGGTTGAGGAACCCGAGGGGCCCCCCGGCGTACTGGTCCGCCAGGGACGCCACTCCGGCCCACAGGGGCGTCGCGACGCTCGTCCCGAGGACCCCGGAAGCATCGCCTCCCACGACGACCTCCACCGGGGTCCCCGCGTCGTCGGCGACGTCCGGGTCGCCGCGCAGGTCCGGCGACGCCGGAACCCCGGTCCCGCTCTGCCACCACGGCCGCGGGGACGGGGCGAAGCCGCCTCCGGACCCGCCCTGGTTCTCGCACCCCGGGCTGACGGCCCCGCTCGCGTTGCCCGACCAGGCGGTCTCGCCCTCCCACGTCCCTCCGGCGCCGACGCTCAGGGTGGTCCCACCGACCCCGGTCACGAACGGGTCGGAGGAAGGGTAGTTCGTGGAGACTCCGCTCGTGCCGTCCGCCGACCCGCAGTCCCCGGCGGCCGAGAATACCGTGATCCCCTCGAGCGAGGCCGCGGCGAGCACCGGTCCGAGGACCTCGTACGACCCGTCGGTCGACGCGTTGCACGCCGAGGTGCACGGGCCGGCGTAGGCGTTGTAGACCCCGACATCCGGCTCGCCCCAGCTGAGCGAGAGGACGTTCACCCGAGCGCCGGCGACCAGCCAGTTGACCGCGGTGTAGAGCCCGGCGTTCGAGTCGGTCGCGAACGTCATCGCGAGGGAGGCGCCCGGGGCGGCGGCGTGGGCCCACTCGAGGTCGAGCGCCTCCTCGAGGCCCCAGCCGGTGTGGGTCGAGTTCAGGTCGGTCGAGGTCGGGACCGGATAGTCGAAACTGACCGCGGGGGCCGGGAGGAGGAAGGTCGAGTCGAACTTGGCGAGGTCCGAGGCGAGTTCCGTCTGCGGCTCGGCCCCGTCGTAGACGTCCACGACCCCGATGGTCGTCCCGCTCCCGTTGGTGCCGTTGTCGAGGAGCCCGGCCGCATCGTAGGCGGCCCATACCTCGCAGGGGGAGAGCCCGCTCGAGCCGCCGGTGCACGAGGCCGAGGGGCTCGCTCCCGCCGAACCCGCCAGAGCGGCCGCCGGCTCGGCGAGCGGGACCGGCACGCTGACGTTCCCGAGGCCGACGGCGCCGGTCCAGGGGATGCCCGCGGGCAGGGTCGCCGGGGTCGGGTGGCTGACGAAGAGGCGCCCGGAGGCGCTCCGGTATTCCTGGAAGGACGTCCCGAACGCCGACCCCACCCCGGACGCCGGCCCGGTGACCGAGAGGAGCGAGCCGCCCGGGAGGGGTTGCGCGGAGAGCCCGAAGCCGGCGAAGTACTGCTCGGCCTCGGCCACCGCCGCGGGCGCGGGCCCGTAGCGGGCGGCGACCTCGGAGGGGGAGAGGAAGTGATGGTAGAGGCCGGAGCCGACCGTGTACTCGGCGGCCGTCTCCGCCTCGAGGCCGGTCGGGTCCTGGGAGGCGAGACCGACCACCACGTTCATCGAGGTAGAGGGAGGCACCGGCCCCACCCAGGTGTTGCTCGCCCCCGGAGCGAAGGCGGGGGCCACCGTGACCGGGCCGCCGCCGGAGGGGGACGGGAGGGGGGCCCCGGGGTCGGTCGGCGCCCCCGCGTTCCTCGAGGAGGCGAGGGTGGGGGCGGTCGCGAGCGCCAGGGCGAGAACCGTCAGGACGGCGGCGACGACCGGCCCGAGCGGAACCTTCGGCCGCCTCACGGCCGGAATGACGAGGTCGCTCACGATAAGTCTGCGCCCCGCGCGCGTCCTCGCGTCTGAAACGGGTATAAACACCCCCCGACCTGAGGAGCTCAGGTGGCCGTGAATCCGTACCTCGGCTACGAGATCGCCGCCGGGGTGGTCCTGGTCTACATCGCCGCCGTGGTCCTGCTGTACCGCGGGAAGTACATCGGGCAGGACCGGGCGATCTCTCTCCTCGGCCCGGCGCTCATGATCAAGACCCGGAAGGGGCGGGAGGCGCTCGACCGGTGGGGTCGCTTCAAGCGGTTCTGGACCGCGGTGGGCGACCTCGGGATCGTGATCGCGGTCGTCTCGATGGCCACGATCCTCCTCCTGCTCCTGTTCGACGCCTGGGCCGCCCTCCACGTCGGGCCGAGCGCGGCCCCCTCGGTCCAGGAGGCGATCGGGCTCCCCGGCATCAACCCGTTCATCCCGATCGGCTACGGGATCGTCGCCCTCGTGGTCGGGGTCGTCCTCCACGAGCTGAGCCACGGGGTCATCGCCCGCTCCCAGGGGATCGGGGTGAAGAGCCTGGGCATCCTCTGGTGCGTCGTTCCCGTCGGGGCGTTCGTCGAGCAGGACGACGCCGACATGACCGCCGCGTCCCGACGGAAGCGCGACCGGGTCGCGGCGGCCGGCATCCTCGCGAACTTCGCGATCGCGATCGTCTTCTTCCTCGCCCTCTCCCTCCTGGTCTCGACCTCGGTCGCCCCGAACGCCAACGGCGTGGGGATCTCGTCCGTCTCGGCCGGCTCGCCCGCGGCCCAGCTCGGCCTCGTCCCCGGCGACATCCTGATCGAGGTCAACGGGACCGCGCTCACCTCGGTGGGGCTCTTCGAGTCGACGCTGGCGAACACGACGCCCGGGGAGAACGTCTCGGTCGCCTACTATTCCGCGGCGTTAGGTCGGACGGTCGTGGTCCCCAGCGTGACGCTCGCGACCAACCCCACGGTCTCCACCCGCGGCTTCCTCGGGGTCGGGCCGGCGTTCCTGACCCCACCGGCCCTGAAGCAGACCCTCGTCTGGCCGCTGGGGAGCCCGAACGGGCCGCTGACCGGTGCGGTCGACTGGCTCGTCCTTCCCCTCGCGGGGCTCGAGCCGCTCGCCGGCTCCTCCCTCCAGTTCTTCCATCTGACCGGTCCCCTCGCCGGGGTCAACCCGACCGCCTTCTGGGTCTCGGTGAACATCCTCTACTGGATCGCCTGGATGAGCCTCCTCCTCGGCCTGTCGAACGCGCTCCCGCTGGTCCCGCTGGACGGGGGTCTCCTGTTCCGGGACTTCGCGGCCTCGCTGGCCGCCCGCTTCCGCCGGACGTGGTCGGAGGCGCGTCTCGACGAGTTCGGGGGCAAGGCAGCGGTCGCCTCCTCGCTCGTGGTCCTCCTGTTACTGGTATGGCAGTTCGTCGTTCCGCGGCTCCTCTAGATAGTGCCTCCCTGTACGCGGAGTACCCGTTCCTGCCGGGGGCGGAGTCGCTGCTCCGGGACCCGAGCTGGACCGTGCGCAGCCTCTTCGAGGACCGGAGGTACGACCCGGCCCGGGGGCTGGGCCGGGCCCGGATCCTGGCGGCGGCCGACGACCCACGCGCCGTGAACGAGGTCGCCGAGTTCGCCGACGCGAGCCCGGAGGTCCGGTACCTGTCGTTCGTGTTCGCCCGCGTGACCCTCGCCTGCGCGCCGTCCCTCGCCGGGCTCCGGCGCTGGGCGGTCGCGGAGTCGAAGCGGAGCTCGGCCCGGCTGGAGCGCCTCTCGGGGGCCGAGCAGGAGGAGGAGATCCTTGCCGTCTCCGCCAAGATGCAGGTCGGGATGTCCCCCGGGCCGGGGGGGGTCGCCGTCCCCCTGGTCGAGTACCTCCGCCTGGCCGCGCCGATCCGGGAAGCCGACTTCCGCCTCGTCCGGCAGGACGTGCGCCGCGGCGAGGTCGAGGTCCGCTCCGCTCGGGCGGCCCGCCTGCTCGAGGAGGCGATCCGACGGCGGCTCGCCGAGCCGCTCCCGTTGAACGAGGACGTCGTCCGGTTCGTTCGGGAGCGGGAGTCGGAACTGTTCGCCCAGCTCGCCGCGCGGATGCCGCTCCCGACGGCCCGGACGGGGGTGTCGGGCGGAGCGCTCCGGGCCGACCGGTTCCCCCCGTGCATCCGCAAGATGCGCCGCACCCTGCAGCAGGGAGAGAACCTCTCCCACGCCGGACGGTTCGCCCTCGCCGCGTTCCTCCACCGGGCGGGGGCGGACCCGGAGACGATCGTGGACGCCTACCGGGGGGCCCCGGATTTCGACGAGTCGATCACGCGCTACCAGGTCGAGCACATCACGCAGCACGACGGCGGCGCGGGATACACCCCCCCCGAGTGCGAGACCCTCCGCAGCCACGGGCTCTGCGCCCGCGAGGGCGACCCGACCGCCGCCGAACCGGCGGACCGGGTCCCCGACCCGCTCTGCTTCGAGGAGCGTCTCCACCACCCCCTCCAGTACTACCAGATCCGAGGCGGGACGGTGGTCGAGCGGGGCGAGGAGGCCCGCGGGTCCCGAGAGGTCAACCGCCCGGCGGAAGCGCCCGGTACACCCGGACCGCCCGGACGATCGCGGTCCACTGGCCGGCGATGACGAAGTAGACGAACGCCACGTCGATCACCGTGAACCCGACCCCCGCGAGGACGAAGCGCGACCACGGTTCGGTCGGGGCCCACGGCCAGGGAAGGGACCAGTCGAACTCGAGGAACGTCGCGAGCGCGAGCACGACGAGCCGGTCCGCCCGGGAGAGGAGGCCGGCGTAGAGCCGGCCCTGGCCGACCGCCTGGGCCTGGGTGCCCATGTAGCTGGTCAGGAGCAGGCTGACGAGCGCGAGCAAGGCCAGGATCGGGTTGGCGTAGCCCGAGACCGCGATCCCGAGGACGATGAAGACGTCGGCGTACCGGTCGAACACGTGGTCGAGGAGGTCCCCGCGAACCGAGGTCCGGCCCATCGATCGCGCGACCTCCCCGTCGAGCACGTCGAACAGGCCGGAGAAGAAGATCAGGAGCGCGACGGGGAGGAACAGGAGGGGCGTCGACCAATGCACGAGCCCCGCGAGCACCGCCGCGGCGCCCGCCAACCCGAGGGCGAGCCAGCTCAGCCGCGCCGGCGGCCAGGCCCGGAACGGACGGGCCAGTCGGGCGACGTACGGTTGGACCCTCGCCCGGTACTCCTCGAGGACCATCGGCCTCCTTACGGCGACCTCTCCAAAAGATAGTCGGTAACGCGCGGGTCGGTCAGCCAACGGACCCGGCCATACTGGGAGCGCCCGCCGTGCCGGATCCGGCGGCCGACCTCACGGGCGACCTGAGCCGGGGTGCGCCCGGTCGTGTCGACCTCCCAGACACGGCGGCCCGGCCGCAGGGCTTCCTGCAGCACGAGGTCAATCGCCTCGGCCACGACATTGGCGGCGCGGTCCCGCGCCGACCCGCGGCGGGCCCGGCGAAGCCGCTGGCCGAGGAGTCGCGGGTCGCACCGAAGGACCACCACGTCCGAGATCGGGAGCAGATGCGCGAGATGCCCGACGTAGACCTGGTGGGGGTGGGCCGCATGCAGCCGGGGGAATCTCCGGCGTAGGTTGGCGAGGTCGACCACTACCCCCCGTCCCGTACGCCGTCCCAGCCCGAGCCGCCGGGCCAGGTCACCCACCTCGACGACCGAGAGCTCCTTCCGCAGCACCCGTCCGACCGCCGACTTGCCCGTGCCGGGGGTCCCGGTGAGGGCCACCGGCCGACCGGGGCCATCCCGGGAGCCCCCCGACGCCCGACTCCTCCTTCTCCCGCTCACTTCGCTGTTCCCCAGGATAGACGCAGAATCCCGCGGTCCCGACAAGGGCGGCGGGGCACCGCACTAATGAAATAACTCACCCACGAGAAGCTTAAGTAGCGTAAGCCTTCCGGGCCATCATGCGCAGCGCCACGTGGCGAACTTTCGGGATGGTCGGACTTGGGCTGGTCGCGGTGTTCATGGTCCTGGGGATGTCCGGGCTGAGCGGCCTGGCCGCTCCCACGTCGGCCGGACACTCCGGGGCCGCGGTGCGCCAGGTCCAGGACGCCTCGGCGGTCCATCCCGCCGCCGACCCGAGCCTCGGCACGTGGGTGAGCACCGCAGGGGCCACCGGACCCACCGACGTCTCGGTACTTCCGGCTTGGGTGAACTTCACCATCTCCTACGGGAACGTCAACACCTCGCTGTTCGTCTACAACACGATCATCTCGGCGGCCAACGTGACCGTGACCCTCACGATCAACGACCTGGTCACGGGGGATAACTACCTCACCTACTCCGTCCCGATCGTCGCCAACCAGACCGGCTATTCCCTCGAGCTGGACCAGACGTTCCTCGGCTGCTCGGCCGCCAACTGCACGGCGAGCATGCCGGACACGTACGGCTACAGCCTGTTCTCGACCCTGGACGGGACCGGAGCGGGTGGGACGACGGCGAGCAACGCGACCACCAACTTCGCCACCTCCCAGTTCGTGAACGCCCTGCCGACCTGGATCAACGCGGTCACGGCGACCGGCCCCGCCGAGTACTCCACCCTGCCCGCGTGGATCAACTTCACGCTCGCCTACGGAGGCGTCGGACCCTCGTACGAGGTCGGCGCGGCCAACACCTCGGTCTGGCTCTACACCCTGAACGAGGTCACGCACGCGGTGGCGAACTACTCGGTCCCCCTCTCGCTCGGGGTGACGAGCTACTCCCTCGAGTTGACGAGCTCGGGCCTCGTGGGATGCACGCAGGCGAACTGCACGACGACCTTCGGCTCGATGAACGACACGTATTCGTTCAACCTGTGGCCGAGCCTCGACGGGACCGCCTACCGCGGGGTTCCCACGGTGAACGGGACGCTGTTCGTGCCGCTCGCCGTCTCGTCGTTCATCCTGTTCGCCCCGACGTTCGCGGTGACGGCCCCGGTGAACGCGACCGTGACGGCCGGGACGATCGCCATCACCACGAGCTACACGGCCCAGTTC
>JASHTC010000142.1 GCA_030040755.1 Thermoplasmata archaeon
GGTCAGCTTCCTCGGCCAGGTGCAGCTCCTCCGCCGCCTCTTCGAGCTGGCCCCGCTCCAAGAGGAGGCGGGCATACCACGTGCGTGCCCGGGCGTAGCTCGGGTTCAGGGAGATGGCCGCCCGAAGCTCCCGATCCGCTCCGGCGAACTCGTACATCTCGTCCAGGAGAACGCCCAACGAGGCGTGCGCCTCGGCCGCGTTCGGGTCGAGGAGGATCGACCGGCTCGCGAGCTCCCGCGCGGCCTCGTACCGCTCGTCCCCTTGGCGGTGGGAGTGGTCGGAGAGCGCGTTTTCGAGGTACTTCGCATCGGCGAGGCCGGAATAGGCGCGGGCGTTGTTCGGGTCCAAGCCGATCGCCCGCTCGAACTGCTGGCCCGCTTGGGCGACGGTTTCCAGGCTGATCCCCTGCAGCAGCGTCCGGCCCCGGAGGTAGGCCAGATATGACTCCGTTACTCCGGTGGGACGGGAGCGGAGTCGACGCTCCTCCCGGTCCAGGATGGTGACCCTCAACCGCTCCGCGACCCGGTGCGCGATTTCTCCCTGGATGGCGAAGACGTCATCCAGATCTCGGTCGAAGGTGTCCGCCAGAAGGTGCTCTTGGCTCGCCGTGTCGATGAGCTGGGCGGTGACTCTCACCTTGTTCCCGGCCCGACGCACGCTCCCCTCCAACAGCGAACGGACGTCGAGCTCCGCGCCGACCTCCGCGACGGACTTGGGGTGCCGCTTGTAGACTTCGACCGACGTGCGCGCGATGACCCGGAGGCCCCCGATCTGGGAGAGCGTGGAGATCAGCTCCTCGGTCAGCCCGTCGGCGAGGTACTCGTCGCGCGGGTCGGGACTGATGCTGGCGAAGGGGAGCACGGCGACCCGGGCCGGGGGAGGCGACCGGGGAGGGCCGCCCGCTCCCGGCGGGCTCGCCAGGACCCGATAGACGTCGATGGGCGAGTCAACCCCTCGAAGATGGGGGTCCTCGACGCGTTCGAACCGGGCCGATACCTTGTCGCGGACCTGCTCGTACACCGGTCCCGAGATGCAGACCCCGCCCGGAGGGGCCAGCGACTCGAGCCGACTCGCCACGTTGACCGCGTCCCCGAGGATGTCTCCGCCATCCTCGATCACGTCCCCCAGGTGTACCGCGATGCGCGTCAGCGGACGGTCCTCCGCGGACTCCATGGCCCATTCCGCCGAGTGGCGCTGGAGCTCGAGCGCGCAGCGCACGGCGTTCAGCGCGCTGTCAAATTCGATGAGGAAGCCGTCGCCGATCGTCTTTACCTCCCGACCTCCGAATCGGGAGACCGCGGCCCGGACCAGCCTCCGATGTTCGGCGAGGAGGCGCATCGAGCGAGGTTCGTCGCGGTGCGTCCGGGGCGTGAACCCGACCAGGTCCGTGAACATGATGGCAGCAAGTCTTCGCGGTGCGGCCACGGGGGCAGAACGCGCTGCGGTGGGTTAATGGCTCCGATTCCGGTTTCCGTGTCGCGGCCAAGGAATCCCGACCCTCGTGGGACCCCCGGTCTCGTTTCGACGCCGCCGTTGGCGGCGGGTTTGACTCCCCCGGGGACGATCGAGAAGATGGCGAAAGCCGAGCGGGGGGAAACAAGAATGGGAGCGACAGGGGTAGAGGTGGAAGCGGTGCGAGCGGCCTTTGGACTGGTCCGGCAGATGGGAGTCCGGTTGGACGAGCTTCGGGCGCTGCCGGCGCTCATCCTGCGGCTGATCGGGTGCGGGAAGGCGGCGTGCCCGAGGGCCGGCTGATCGGCGTCGAGGTCGGGGGGCGTCGGGGCGGCCGCGTGGCGGGGAGGAGACACCGACCCGCGGCCCGGCCCCGACCCGGCGGAGGTCAGGGATCTTGGAGCGCCGAGGGTAACTGGCTCGACAGGTGCTCGTCGACCCACTGGGGGTAGGTCACGGAGCCCAGCCCGAACGTTCGTCGTACGTTGGCCACTCCCTCGACCTCGAGCGTCTGGCGGACGACGCGCTCCAAGGCGGCCGGTCGACCCACCGGGACGAGGCCCGCCACCGGCCGGTCGGCCCGTTCGGGCGCGGACCCGAACCCGTCGGCCGCCACGGGTAGCCAGCTCTCGGCCTGGCGGGTGACCTGGGCGGAGACTCCGGCGAAGTCGGCCCCGGGCTGGAGCGACAGTTGCAGCAGGGCCAAGGGCCATTCCTCCGAATCGCTACTGTGGCTCCACCAGCACGCGTGGGAGTCCAGCAACGCGTCGAACCGTCGCGCGGTGGTCTTGAGGCTGATGCGGGACTCGCCGGCGATGCGCCCCAGCGTTTCGTCCGGGTGCCGTCGCAGTACGGAGAGGAGCCTCCAGTCGAGCGCGGTGGGGGTTCGCGTGCTCGGCGGGATCCAGTAGGGGGTCGGCCCCCGAACCTCCCCGGTCGGGGAGAACCGTCGCAGGAGGGCCGTGCGCCGGGCCGTGGCGCCTGGGTTGTCGGAGACGTAGTAGACGCAGACCTTTCGGTCCTCCTCGTCAAGAATGTCTCGGGCGAACACCACCCCATCGAGAACGGCGAGGTCCCGGAACAATCGTTCGGACTCTCGTGGGCTCCGAATCGGGACCTCGGCCATCACCGTCGTCGCGCCGAACAGCGAGGGGTTCAGGCGTACCTCGGTCCCCCGCAGAAGTCCCTGGTCCTTGAGGCTCCGCAAGCGGACGCGGACCCCCGCCTCACTCAGACCGACCCGGTCCGCGATCGCGCGGGCCGAGACCCGAGGGTCGACCAGACGCCGGGACGCCCAGAACCGGACGAGGCCATCCGGAGAGAGGTGACGGTAGATCGCAAAGTCCGTCGCGTCCACGTCGCTTCGCCCGCCCGTACGGTCTCCGCGCGGAAAAACCTGCGGGTCATGCGCGGCGTACGGGCGGGCCCCCCGAAGGTCCGGGAACGACCGCGCACCCCGAAGGCCCGAGAACGTCGTTCGCGCCCTCAGGCGCTCTCGCTCGACTCGGTCTCCAACCGGAGGAGCGGCTGGAAGGCGAGCGAGAGGGCGGGGCCGTCGGGCTCCGAGGGCGGCCGGAATGGCTCCGTGCGGGCGATGCCTGCGGCGGAGATCAAGCGGGGAGGTTCTGGCCCGGCGGTGGGGGGGCCCGACCGAACGGCGCGGCCGACACCCGCCGGGCTCTGGTCCGGAGCGCGCGCGGCGCGAACCCCCCCGCGGTGCAGGGCAGCGCGCAGCCGCCCCCAGACCCCGGACGGGGGCGGGGCGCGGTCGGGCGGGACCGGCCGTTCCAGGGAGGCGCGGACGCAGACCTCGACGTACATCGAGCTCTCGCGGTTCATTTCGAGGTCCGCGTACCTCCGGATCGCTCGGTGCTCGGCAAGGTGCGCGGCCAGGAGCAGGGCCTCCGGTCCTCGAGCCTCCATCGCCTTCTCCCCAGGGGATCGAAGGCCCCTGAGGGAGTCAAGGGTGCCGCCCGCGAGGGTGCGAAAATACGTCCCGCAGCGGTGTCGGGACCGGTTCCCTTACGAACCGTAGCGGAATCGGAAGCGGCGGAGCGGACGCGTCGCCCGCGCACGCGGGCCCGCGCGCTGCCCTACTCCGAGAGGGCCCGATTGGTGGCGCCCAGCCGGCGCGCCATCTCCTCGAGCATTCCGCGAAGCATGCGGGGTTGGCCCATCGCGAACCCCCAGAACTCCCACTTCGATAGGACCAGGCAGCGCGTCGGCTGGCTCGCGATGACATCCGCCGACCGCGGTTCGTTGTCGAACAGGGCCATCTCGCCGAAGAACTGGCCCGGGCCGAGCGAGGCGAGCCGGCGTCCCTTGCGTCGGACCTCGACGCCGCCCTCGAGGAGTAGGTAGAATCCGATCCCCTTCTCGCCCTGCTTCACTACGTTCGCGCCGTCCGGATAGGTCCGCTCGAGCGCGTCCTTCGCCAGGCTTCGGAGCTGGCGGTCGGTCAGCATGGAGAAGATCGGGACCTTCTCCAGCATCCGGATCGTTCCCTCGTTGACCTTGGCCCGGAATATCGCCACGGGGGCCGACACCGGGTCCCGGGATATAGAGCTAATCGGGACGACCAGCCCGTGCGGGAGCGGGTCCGGCGGAGTTCCCACGATTTCGATCGTCGCCCGGCCGGAGACGGGACCGTCCGCGCCCTCCGCCGCCGGCGTCACTCCACGAGCTCCGTCCGGAAGCCGCGGAGGCGTCGGACGGTCTCCTCGAAGAGCGCTTGGTCGACCTGGGGGTCGACGCCGACGGCGGCCCAGAACTCCCAGCGGTTGACCGCCAGGCAGCGAACCCTCGCCGTCGCGAGCACGTCGGCCGTGCGCGCTTGGTCGACCAGCAGGGCCGCTTCGCCAAAGAACTCTCCCTTCGTGAGCGAGCGGACGAGTCGGCCCCCCCGGCGGACCTCGGCGGTCCCGCTGAGGAGCAGGTAGAGGCCGGTTCCCCGGTCCCCCTCCCGGACGATGGTCGCGCCGGCCTCGTAGCTGGCCTCGTGGCTCGACCGGGCGATCCGTTCGAGCTGGGCGCGGGCCAGGCCCGACAGCAGCGGGACGGCGGCCAGCATCGCCACCCGGTCGCTGGACTCTCGCTGGGCCACCATCGGTCAGCGACGGCGGTATCGGCTCCGAGGCCATATTCGTATTCCTCAAAGACCGGGAGCGGGCGCGGGCTCGGGGACCGGCGACGGCGACGTGAGGTCGGAGGGACCGAGGCGGCCCACTCGTCCCCCCACGGAGGGGCTCGGCGGGGGGTTCCGGAGGGGGGAGGGTCCGGGCTACGGGCGAACGGGGACCGGTCTAGCGGCTCGGGCGCGACGTGGCCGGGCCCTGCCGCCGCCCCGGTGCCCGACCCCCGTTATGCGGACCTGCGGGCCCGCCGTATCGGCAGCGCTATCCGCCGGAGTCGAGTCTCGGACCCGTGGCCCCTCTGGAGTACCGGCTCGACCTCGATGTCGACTACGAGGGCGAGGGATTCCGGGGGGAGCTGACGATCTTCGGCCTGGGGGCGTCGCCCGAGGTCGAGCTCGACTGCGTGGGCCTGACGGTGGACTCGGTCCACCAGGGCGGGAGGGCGTTGCCGTTCCGGGTGGATGCCGAGCGGGGCGCGCTGACCCTGACCAAACAGCGGGTCCCCGCCCCGCTACAGGTCCGCTACTCGGGCCGGGCGTCGAGGGACCAGCAGACCGGCATGTTCGTCGCGCGCCTGGGGGAGGGGAAGGCGCTCACCACGATGTTGGAGCCCGACGGTTGTCGCCGCGTCCTCCCGTGCTTCGACCGGCCGAGTGAGAAGGCGGTCTTCCGGCTCCGGGTCGTGACCCAGCCGTCGCTGGTCGTGATTTCGAACACGGAAGGGGTCTCCCGCCCGCTCGCGGACGGGCGGCGGGAGTGGACGTTCGCCCCCACCCCGCCGATGTCGACCTACCTCCTGTACCTGGGGGTGGGATCCTTCCAGGAGACCGAGTCCCGCGCGGGAAGCACGCGCATCGTCGTCGCGTCGACCCCGGAGGTCGCCGCGAACACCCCGCCCGTCCTCGAGATCGCGGGCGCCGCGCTCCAGGCCTACGGGGAGTACTACGGGGTGGCCTATCCGCTGCCCAAGCTGCACTTCGTGGCGCTGACCGACTTCTGGGCGGGGATGGAGAACTGGGGAGCGATCGCCGGGGACGACGGGTACTTCGCCTACGGGCCGTCCGCGAGCCCGGCGAGCATCCGGATGGCCGTCGAGACGATCGCCCACGAGGTCGCGCACCAGTGGTTCGGGGACCTCGTGACCCTGCAGGACTGGAACGACCTGTGGCTCAACGAATCCTTCGCGATGTTCGTCGTGCCGAAGGTCACCGAGCGCGCGCACCTGCGGGAGGATCCCTGGGGCGAGTTCATGATCCGTACCCGTCCCGGTGCGTTCGCCGACTCGCTTCGGGCGAGCCACCCGGTCGCCCCCGACTCGGTCGACCCACGGGAGGTCATGGCCCGGGCGGACGACATCACCTACTTCAAGGGAGGCCAGCTCCTCCGGATGGTCGAAGGGTACCTCGGGGCCGGTGCCTTCCAGCAGGGGATCTCGGACTACCTTCGGGCGCACGCCTACGGCAACGCCCGCAGCGACGACCTGTGGGGGGCCCTCGAGGCGAGGTCGGGCCGGAAGGTCTGCTCCGTGATGCGGGCCTGGGTCGACCGGCCCGGGCACCCCTGCGTCGCGGTCGAGGAGTCCGCGGGGGCCCTGCGGCTGACGCAACGTCGATTCAGCTTCCTGCCGGTAGAATCGGAGGACCCGCCGTGGCCGATCCCCCTCACCTTCGACATCGCCGGCCAGCGTCGGTCGATGCTGTTCGACTCTCGGGAAGTGGAGATGCAGGTCTCGAACTCGTCGTCGTTGCACCTGAATCCGGGCCGCACCGGCTACTACCGCACCCTCTACCCGCCCGCGCACCGAGCGGCCCTCCTCGACCGGATCCTGCAGCTCTCCCCGCTCGACCGGTGGGGGCTCGTCCACGATGCCGAGGCCTTCCTCCTGTCGGGCGACTACTCTCTGGACGAGTACCTCGGGGCGGTGGTCGCGGTCCGCGGGGCGGAGGACTACCTCACCGTCGCCGAGGGGGCCCTGAGCCTCGACCAGCTTCGGCCGTACCTGCTCGACGTTCCCTCGTTCCGGGAGGCCTCCCAGCGATTCTGCCGGGCCCAGCTGGAACGCCTCGGGTGGACGGCACGGCCCCACGAGCCCGATACGCACGGGGTGCTGCGCGAACACGTTGCCTCGGGTCTGGTCGAGGTGGACGATGCCGTGGCGCGGGACCTCGCAGGGCGCTTCGGAAAGATCGAGTCGGAGGATCCGGCGCTCCGGCCCGCGATCGCCTGGGCCTACGCGCGCCACGGGGGATCGGACGCCTCCGACCGGCTCCTGGCCCGGGCCAAGTCGACGGACACGAACGAAGCCTTCCAAGCGGCGTGCGCCCTCGGCGGGCTGCCGGACGGAGCGACGCTGGGCCGAGCCCTGCGAGAAATGCTGGCGCCGGGGGTGCGCCTCGTCGACAGCGCCTACCTCCTCCTCCATGTGGCCCGGAACCCCGAGGGACGCGCGCCCGCGTGGGCGTGGATGCGGCAGAACCTCCGGGAGTATGAGCGTCGAACCCAAGGCAGCTTCCTGCTCTCCCTCGCCCTCCAGTTCGCGCTCCCCCCCGTGGGGCTGGACCGCCGGGACGAGGTCCGGGAGTACTTCCGCCGCGAGGAGTTCCCGGGAGGGGCGGTCGGGATCCGGAGCGGGCTCGAGCTGATGGAGGTCTTCTCCCGGCTTCGGGCCCGGACCCGGGCGGGCTCCTCGAGATAGCCCGCCGCGTCGACCCGCGCCGCCGGGGCCGAGGTCCCACCGCCCGCGCGCGGGTCGAGGGGTCACCAGCGCGGCGCCCCGAGCAGGGTCCGGTCGACCTCCGAGAGCCGGCGCCGTCCGACGAGGGCCATGTCGGTGGCGAGCTCGGTCGACAGCAGGGAGAGGAGGTGCCGCACGCCCCCCTCTCCGCCCACGGCGAGCGCCCAGAGGACGGGCCGCCCGATCCCCACCCCACGGGCTCCGAGGGCGAGGGCCATCAGCACGTCGCTCGCCCGACGGACCCCGCTGTCGAAATACACCTCGACGTCCGACCCGACGGAGCGCACGACCTCGGGGAGCGCGTCGAGGGCGGCCTGGGCCGAATTGAGCTGACGACCGCCGTGGTTCGATACGAGGACCGCGCGGGCGCCGTGGGTCACCGCCCGGCGCGCATCTTCCCCCGTCAGGATCCCCTTCACCACGACGGGGAGATGCGTGATCGACTGGAGGTCATCGAGGATGTTCCAGGTCGCGGCCGCGTCCTTGCGGAGCGAGTAGCGCCCGAGCGCCCCCTTCGGCGAGCGGTCCGGCGCGAGGATCTCGTCCCCGCTCCCGACGGGAGCGTCCTCGGCGATGACGAAGCCGCGCTCCGCGAGCCGGTCGCGCGGGCCGAGGACCGGCAGGTCGACCGTCAGCATGATCGCGGTGTACCCCGCCCGCTCGGCGCGCTCGACCAGGTTTCGGGAGGCGGCGAACTCGGGCTGGAGGTAGAGCTGGAACCACCTCGGCCCTTTCGGGGCCGCCGCCGCGATCTCCTCGATCGACCGGGTCGACAGCGTACTGAACACCGAGAGCACGCGGGCGTCGGACGCCGCTCGGGCGGTTGCCGCCTCCCCCTCCGGGTGGAGCAAGCCGTGCCGCGCCATCGGGCAGATGAAGAACGGCGCGCTCACCCGCTCGTCGAGCAGCGTCGTCGTCAGGTCGAGATGGGTCACGTCGATGAGGGCCCGCGGCCGGAGGGTGCGCCGTCGGAAGGCGTCGCGGTTGGCCCGCATCGCATCCTCGTCGCCGGCCCCCGACTGCACGTAGGCCCAGGCGTCCTCCGGGACCACCCGGGCGGCCGCCCGTTCGAGCTCGCCGAGGGTCGAGAACGGGGCCGAGGCCGCGGGGCCCGCCGTCCCTCGCTCCATCGGTCCGTCGCGCGGCGGCTACAGGCCGGCCGCGAGCAGGGCGTTCATCGCCTGTTCGATCGTGTGCTCGGGGGTCCCCTTCGCGTCGATCCGCACCCACCGGGGCTGCTGGAACATCTGCTCGAACTTCATCTTCACGCGCTGGAGGTACGGGTCGTCCTCCACCGCGTCCGTCTGGCCGCTGGCCAGCATCCGCTTGATCGCCGTATCGACCGGTGCGTCCAGGTAGAGGACGAGGTCGGGCTCGATCGAGAGCGTCCGCTCGATCCGTTCGAGCTCGCGCCACTGGTCGGCGTCGAGCCCGGGCGCCTGGTAGGCGAGCGTGGAGTAGAACGAGCGGTCCTGGAGGACGACATCGCCCTGGTCGAGCGCGCTCTCGATGTCGGGGCGGAGCAGCGCCCGGTCGACCGTGAAGCAGAGCGCGGCGGCCATCGTGTCGGCCTTGATGAGCCGGGCGTGCTCCTTCCGCAGGAACTTGTCGGTCGGGGACCGAAAGCTCGAGACGGAGTGACCTCGCCGGAGGAGCGGGGGCACGAGTCGGGCGGCCAGCTCCGTCTTGCCGGTTCCGTCGATGCCCTCGATGACGATGTACGTCCCTCGCTCGCTCACCGGTCGCTCTCCGGACGGACCCGTCCCGGCCGCCCGGACGGCGGCGGGACCTCACCGTGTAACGCTTACCGGGAAATAAACCCCCGACCCGGGGGGAGGCGTTCGTCCGGGCGTCGCTGCGACCGGGGGCCCGGCGGACCCGACCCCTACTTCGGCCGCACGCCGAGGTGGGAGAGGAGCCGACGATGGTCCTTGGCACCGACCCAGGCGACCCGGAGGTACTCCCGGAGGAACGCGTCCTTCACCCCGAGACGTCGGGCCTCGAGGTTAGCGAACCCGTAGGCCTCGAGCTCCGTCGGCCGGTCGACGTAGGCATACTGCTCGTCCCAGAGCTCCCGACCCTGGCTCCGTTGCACCACATGGAGCAGCTCGTGCAGGATGTCTAGGTAGAGCGTCATCGCCGGGCTCTTCCGCAGGTGCTGCCCGCTCACGACGATGCAGTCGCCGCGGGCGGTGATGGGCCGCCAGCGGGAGTCGGCGTCGCGCGGGAGGCGGTGGGGGGCGACGTACATCCACTCCCCCCGTCGCGCCGCGATCTCGACCTGCGTGTCGCGCGCCAGCCGCCGTCGGGCCGTGGCCGAGCCGGGATACTTCCGAAACGCGGGAACCCGGTCGAGGCCTCGGAACACCTCGAGGAGCGGGTAGCGGCCGGGAGGAAGCTCGCGGGCGATCCGGAGCGCGGAGGGGGGACTCGGTCCGGTTCCCGAGGGCGAGCTCACCGGCTCTCCCCCCGGTCCGGCGGGCGGGAGCCGGTCGCGCCGGTGCGGTCGGTCCGGCGGCGGCCCGGTAGAGGATTCACGTCCCGACCACCCCCTACCGCAGGAAGAGGAACCAGTACCAGACGAGGACGATCGTGGCGGCCCAGATCCCGAGAAGGGCGAGGGGCATGACCTCGGAGAGGCGGGAAGGGCTGACGCGGTCCAGCACCGAGATGTGATTCTTGGGGTCGAACCGCTCGGCGTGGACGTGGAAGGGGCGGGCCAGGTCGACGGAGATTGCCCGACCGGAGCGGAGCGTCACCGGGGCGACGAGCGTCGCCTCGATGGGCGGGTCGAGCTCCTCCAACCGCAGCGCCGCCTCTCGCCAGAGGTTCTGGGCGTCGGTCGTCCGGTGGAACAGTACCGACCAGACGACCGCGATCAACGCCCCAAAGCCCGCGAAGAAGGTCGCGAAGAGGACCAGCAGCACCGGGGTGCCGATGAGGTCACTCGTCGCGACCACCAGCCCGGTGACGAGGACCGCGGCGATCGCCGCGAAGTACGACGTCCGGGTCGCCGCCAGGTTGCCCTCCTCCGCGGCGAGCCGTTCGTACTTGTCGTGCAACCACCGCCGGTCCTCCACCGGGAGCATCGGGGGCGCCGGGGAGGGGGGCCCGCTCATGGCGCTCCGCCATCGGGGCCGCCCTATAAGGGGTACGATGCGTCTACCGAGGGAGAATGAGCCCGAGAGCCTCCCGCCCGAGCACGCCGGCGGAGGTCCCGAGCACGCTCCGCGAGGTCTACGCGGACCTCTCGGGCGAGCGGCCGCTCGACCTCCGGGAGCCCACCCCGCCGTGGGAGGTACGCCACGCCCACGGGAAGGACCTACGCGCCCGGGTCCCGCGCCGCAGCCATGGGACGTGGCGGGCGCCGAAGGACCGGCCCGACCCCCTGGAGCTGCTCGCCCGCAGCAACGAGGGGCGCTTGGCAGACCTCGTGCCCCTCCGGATGGGTCGGATGGTCGCCTCTCGGTTCGGGTTCCTCCGGGGGAACTCGTCGATCATGGCCACCGACCTGGCGCACACCCCTGTGAGCGGGATCCAGGTCCTCATCGACGGAGACGCCCATCTCTCCAACTTCGGGCTGTTCGGTACCGTCGAGCGGGACGTCGTGTTCGACCTCAACGACTTCGACGAGGCGATCGTCGGGCCGTGGGAGTGGGACGTCAAGCGGCTCGCGACGAGCGTCGAGGTCGCGGGCCGCGACCTCGGGCTCTCCCCGGCGCTCCGCCGCGAGGCGGTCCGCGAGTGCCTGCGGGGGTACCAATGGGAGATCCGCCGCCTGGAGCGGCTGGGCGCCCTCGCGGTCTGGTACATGTTCCTGTTCACCGCGCGGAAGGGGTCGGATATCCCGCTCGACGCGAAGACGCGGGCGGTGCTCCAGGAGGCGGGGGTTAGGGCCAACCGACGGACGAGCGCCTCGCTCCTCGCCCAGGTTGCCGAACGTCGGCGGGATGGGTCGTGGCGACTCCGCCAGATGCCACCGGTCCAGACCCGCGTCTCGGCCGCGACCCGGCGGAAGATCCTGGACGGCCTGGACCGGTACGCCTACAGCCTGGCCCGGGACCGTCGGTACCTCCTGAGCCGCTACCATGTCGTCGACGTGGCTCGCCACGTGGTCGGCGTCGGGAGCGTGGGCTCCCGGGTCTACCTGGCCCTGCTCTTCGGCAACGGCGAGGAGGACCCGCTCCTCCTGCAGGTCAAGGAGGGGACGGTGCCGGCCGCGACCCCGTTCGTCCGGGCGCTCCCCCAGGAGTTCAACGACCACCAGGGCAAACGCGTCGTCATCGCTCAGATGGGCCTCAACAGTTCGCCCGATATCCTCTTGGGCTGGACGGAGATCGACGGGCGCTCGTTCTACGTGCGCCAGATGCGGAACCTGAAGGGGGCGGTCCCCCTCGAGCAGCTGCGGGGACGTACGTTCCCCCGCTACGTCCGCGCGTGCGGTGCCGTGCTCGCTCGCGCCCACGCAAAGAGCGGGGACGCCGCCCTCATCGGCGGGTACTGGGGCCGCTCCTCCGTGATGGAGGACGCGCTCGTCCGGTTCGCCCGGCTCTACGCCGAGCAGGTGGAGCAAGACCATGCTCGGCTCGTCCGGGCGGTCGCGCAGGGGCAGGTCCCGGTGCTCCGCGAGGCCTGAGTCGACCGCTCTGCCGAGGGCGCCGGGTTCCTGCCCGGGACGCCCGGAGTCGCTCCGTCGCGGGGGGCGGGAGCCGAGGCAGGGTTTATGCGCTCGTCGCACCGTGAATTCACGATGACCCGGAGACCGGGTAGCTCCAACCCCGTCGATTTCCGCGCGCTCGGGACGGGGGCGTATGGCACCTTCCTCTACGGGGAGTCCCGGCCCCTGGTGGACCGGCTCGGCTACGCGATGGCGCGCGCGAACGACCCGAACCCGACCTGGGTCGACATCCGCGACCCGCAGGGCGCCTCCGACGTCTCCTCCCCGAGCGAGCTCGGATGGGTCGCCGAGGACCACCTCTTCTTCGTCTCCCCCGCCGAAGCTCGGCCCCAGGACGCCGAGGCGAACATGGCGCTCTGGACGGTCGTGCGCTCGGACGACCCGGAGGCGACCGTCGGCGGCTTGACCGACTTCCTCCGGCTCCCCCCGAAGGTCCAAGTCGCCGTGAGCCGGATGGACGCCTCGGCCCCCCGACCGGTCTTCGTGGTCGCGAACAGCGACCGGGTACGTGAGTACTACCCGAAGGAGGCGACCGGCGTGCGGCCGATCATCGACGCGATGCTGCAGGCGGGGGTCCTCCCCATCTTCGCGGCGGTGGGAGCCCCCGGGGAGGGGCGGGCGGCGTTCGATTTCGTCTTCGAGGTGAGCTCCCCCCACGCGAACGACTGGCGGGCGGGATCGCTGACGTGCCACAAGGCACCGGCGGGAACCCCCATTCCGGTGGACGTTCCGATCCCGCTCGTCTCCCTCTCCCAGGCCGTCGAGGTCTTCCGGCGCGGTCCGGCAACGAAAGGCTAGCGGGTCCCGGCCCGCGTCGGGAGGGGTCGACCGACCCGAAGGGCGTCGTGGGACCGACGAGAGCCCCCTCCCCCGGGTCGGCGGATGTCGGACGCGCACTCGGTAAGTAGCCTCTCGACCTCGGGGAGGCCGGTGGACGACATGGCGAAGGAGACCTTGACCGACGCGCTCAACGATGCCAAGCGAGCCGCCAAGGACCTGGCCGCGGCCAGCGCCAAGCTGTCGAAACGACTGATCGTGAAGGCCGAGCGCGCGGCGAAGGACCCGGAGGGGTCGGCGCGACGGGCCACCAAGGCGGTCGCCAAGGAGCTCGACTCGGCGGCGAAAGAGATCGACCGGATCCTCAAGAACCTCTAGCTCCGCGCTCCCGCGGCCGCCGGTCGGCTCGCGCCGCCGCACCGGGACTTTCGCACGAAGCGCCGCCTAGGGTGCGGCGGGCCCGGGGACCGGCTTACGGAGGGCGCCGCGACGTAGCCACAGGAACGGGGTCTGCCCCACCGACCGGGAGAAGGTCAGGAAGGCGTCATTGTTCGGTACGTCGTCCGAGAGAAGGAGGCCGCCGGGCCGCAGGTGCGGCCAGGCGAGCCCGTACTCCCAGAGCATGTGCGCCCGGCTATGCTCGGAGTCATGGAAGAAGACGTCCCAGGGCTCGGGGGCCGACAGCGTGGGCAGCAGGTCCCGCGCGTCCCCGAGGCTCAGATGCCATCGTCCCCGGAGCCGCTCCGGCACCGCCTGCCCGACCATCTCCACCGACTCCACGTGCGATCGGTCGAGCTTCCCGTCCTGATTGACCCGGCCTCCCGGTCCGAGCGTCGGCAGGTCGATGGACCACAGCTCTCCGCGGCCGCTGTCGGCGAGCGCCTGGAGGAGGTAGGCGCTGCTCACCCCGAGCTCCACCCCCGTCTCGACGACCACCGCCGGGCGGAGCGCCCGCACGAAGAGGTAGAGCAGCTCGGCGTGCGGGCTCCCCATCCCGCTCGCCGGGGCGCATCGCCTCCGGATCTCGGCGGAGAGGCGATGCCGCCTCAGGTCGCGGAGCCACCTCCGAAGGTCGGCCACCGGCGCCCCGGTCATCTGGCCCACCTGAGGTAGGAGTCCCCGAGCGTCGCGGACCGCCTGGCGGAGGGCCCCCGGATGGGCCCAGGCCGTCAAGGCCGACCGTCGCGTCCCGACCCAGTACTCCTCGGTGACCCACCGGGGAAACCCCTCGAGCCGGTCGGCGAAGGAGGCCATGGAGACCTCCCCGCGCTGGGTTCCTCGGTACATTAGCTTGTGGCCGCTCCGGGCCGGTCGATGGCGGGTTCCGGGTCGTGCCGGTCGGGGGGAAAATCGCCGGAGCGCCCGGACGCCGGCACTCCCTTAAATATCGTCCCGTGCTCAAATGAATCGCCCATGAACTCGACGGTCCGTCAGGAACCGGCATGACCACCCCTGCAGCCAAGACGACCCCGCTCGCGGGGGAGTCCGGACCGAGTGCCTCCCGTACCCCTCCCCCGCTCACGGACGTCAGCGTGATGATCGGGGGTCAGGGCGGCGACGGGACGCTCACGGTCTCCGACCTGCTCGGCCGCTACTTCCGCAAGCGAGGACTGTACGTCTACACCTCGCGGAACGTGCTCTCGCGGATCCGGGGGGGCCATGCGGACGCGTCGGTCCGCGCGAGCCGGGACCCGACCGCCGCGGTCAAACCGACGGTCGACGTGCTGGTCGCCTTCGACCAAGAGGCGATCACGATCGGGCACACCGAGCTCGCCCCCCACGGCTACATCCTCTACGACTCCACGGCCTTCAAATCGGACCTACCGAACGCCACGGGGTTCCCGTTCGCGACCCTCGTCGGCGGCGTGCTCGGCCAGCCGATCTTCAAGAACACCGCCGCCTACGGCGCCCTCAGCGTCGTCTTCGGCTTCGACCCCGCCGAGACCCGGTCGGTCATCGAGGAGCGGTTCAAGCGTCGGGGCGGCGAGGCGCTCGAGAAGAACCTCAAGGCGCTCGAGATCGGCCGGAAGGCCGCGCTCGAGGTGCCCGGGCTCGCCGACCGGTACAGCGTCGCCGACGGGGACGCCCACGACTACGTGATGACGACCGGCAACCAGGCGGTGGCGCTTGGCTTCGTCGTGGGCGGGGGCCGGTTCTTCGCGGGCTACCCCATCACCCCCGCGACCGAGATCATGGAGTACCTCCAGCGGTACCTTCCGCCGCTGCACGGGGTCGTCCGCCAGGCCGAGGACGAGCTCGCCGCGGTCAACATGATCATCGGCGCGGCCTACGCGGGCGCCCGGGTGATGACGTCCACGAGCGGCCCGGGCCTGTCGCTCATGACCGAAGGGATCGGCCATGCCGGTACGGCGGAGCTCCCGATCGTGGTCGCGGACTGCGCGCGCGTCGGACCCTCGACCGGGCAGCCGACCCGACACGAGCAGTCCGACCTTTCGCATCTCGCGAACCTGGGGCACGGGGAGTACCCCCGCTTCATCCTGGCCCCGGGGACCCCGGTCGATTGCTTCGAGATGACCGTCCAGGCGCTGAACCTCGCCGAGCGGTGGCGCCTGCCCGTCATCCTGCTCCTCGACCAGGCCCTCTGTCAGAACACGACGACGAGCCCCCGCTTCGACCTCGGGCGGGTCCAGGTGAACCGCGGCGAGCGGCTGACCGGCGAGGCGGTCGCCCAGCTTCAGCAATACAAGGCCTACCGCTTCACGGACTCCGGCGTGAGCCCGTACGCGCCCCCCGGGACGCCGGGCGTTTGGGCCGAGATCACCGGCAACGAGCACGACGAGTGGGGCCATGTCTCCGTCAATCCCGTCAACCGGGTCCGCATGATGAAGAAGCGGCTCGAGAAGATGGTCAAGGCGCGGGACGAGCTCCCCGGCGCGCACTTCTTCGGCCCGGCGGATGCCAAGGTCGGGCTCATCGGGTACGGGAGCACCTACGGGCCGATCCTCGAGGCGCAGCAGATCCTGGCGGCGCGCGGCAAGCCGACCCGGTTCCTGCAGGCGCGGACGCTGTATCCCGTGCCGACCCAGGAGATCGACCCGTTCCTGAAGTCGGTGGACGTCGCCTACATCATCGAGCACAACTACACCGGGCAGTTCGCCCGCCTCCTTCGCGAGACGATGCCCTGGCACTACCCGAAACTGCGGTCGATCCTGAAGTATGACGGCTCGACGTTCCGGGCGCCGCAGATCATCGCCGAGATCCCGGAGGTGGCCTAGGATGGTCGAGTCCGCCAAACCGGTGCCGCCGATCTGGTGCCCGGGGTGCGGGGACTTCGGCGTGCTCGCCGCGCTCAAGAAGGCCGCGCTCGAGATGAAGCTCCCCCCGCACGAGCTCGTGCTGGTCGGGGGGATCGGCTGCTCGGGGTCGATCCACAATTTCCTCGAGGTCAACGGGATCCACGCGCTGCACGGCCGTCTCCTGGCGCAGGCCGTCGGCGTGAAGCTCGCGAACCCGGGCCTCACGGTCGTCGCGGCCGGAGGGGACGGCGACGGCTACGCCATCGGGATGGGTCACTTCATCCACGCGTTCAAGAAGAACGCGTCGATCATCTACATCGCCATGAACAACGAGACGTACGGACTCACGAAGGGGCAACCGTCCCCCACGAGTCAGATCGGCTTCGAGGGGAACATCGAACGGCCATTCGACGCCATCCTCACCGCGCTGTCGATCCCCGCCCCGAACCTCATCGCGCGGACCTTCTCGGGGGACCCGAAGGCGATGATCGCCGTCCTCGGCGAAGCGCTGCGGTACACCCGCGAGGGACGCGGGTTCGCGTTCATCGAGGACCTCTCGCCGTGCGTCACCTACAACGACACGTACAAGCTGTGGCGGGAGAAGGTGCTGGACGTCTCGAAGGTCGACGGCTACGACCCGACGGACCGCAAGGCGATGTTCCGCATCTGCCTCGAGACGATGGACTCCGGACGGATCCCGATCGGGGTGATGCATCGGCCCAAGCAGGCCGCTCGGGAGGGACTCGAGACGAAACTGCTCGGCGAGGCCGTCGGACCGGCACGCTGCGCCCTCGAGCTCGAGCCGAACCTCCCCGCCTACCAGAAGCTGCTCGCCTCCCTCGCCTAGCACCGGAGGACGGCCGGCCCGCTCCGTTCGCTCGGCATGGCGCTCTGGGTGGGGGTCGACGACACGGACTCCCCCCGCGGGGGGTGCACGACCTACGTGCTGACCGAGCTGCTCGCCCTCGCGAGGGCGCACGGCCTCGACCTCCTCGGGGAGCCCCGGCTCGTGCGGCTGAACCCCAACATCCCGTGGAAGACGCGGGGGAACGCCGCGCTCTCCGCTCGATTCGGCCGGGGAGCGGGCCCTCCCCGCACCGTCGGTGAGGTGGGCGGACGACCGGTCCGGAGCTTTCCGCGGGGGCGGGCACCGGCCCCCGCGGCCGCGGCCCGGTTCCTCGAGGGCGCCTGGGAGACGGTGCGCGCCTCGGCCCGTACGGGGGATCGGGGCACGGACCCGGCGCTGGTCGCCACGTTCCACCCCCTGCCCTCCACCCTCTACCGTCGGGCGGTCCAGGAGGTCGTCCCCGTCGAGGAGGTCCGCGGGGAGCTCGCCCGGGCCGGCGCCTGGACCCGCACGGAGGGGAGCGACCGGGGACTGGTCGGCGCGGCCGCGGCGGTCGCCTGGCCCGGCCGGCGGGGCACGTGGGAGCTGATCTCGTACCGCGAGCCGTCCCGGTACGGGCGCCGACGGGAGGTCGATGCCGAGTCGGTTCGGGCGGCCCAGGCGGCGGACCCTCGGCTGTTCCTCTGTTTTGACGAGAGGACTCGCCGCTTGCTGGTCGCCCCGCACACCCCCTGCCCCATCCTGTTCGGGCTCCGCGGTACCCACCGGGACGCCCCGCTCCGGGCCCGGGGACGGGTCCGCTCCGAGCCGGTCGAACGATGGGTGCTGTTCCGGACGAACCAGGGTACGGGGGACCACCTCACGCGCCGGGAGCCGGGGGAGTGGGCCGAGTACCGCTCGGGATGGGTCGACGGCGTGGTCGCCGGACCGGTGCTCCGCCAGCCGGGCGGCCATGTCCGATTCTCGGTACGTCCGGTCCGGGGACCGCCGATCGACTGTCTGGCGTTCGAGCCGACCAAGGTGCTTCCGCGGGTCGCCCGGGACCTCCAGCCCGGCGACCGGGTCCGCGTGTGGGGAAGCCGGGGGACGGACCCCGCGATCCGCCTGGAAGGGATCGAGCTCCGCCACTGGGCGCCGGTCCAGGTCCGGTCGGTCGCCCCGCGATGCGGGGCGTGTGGTCGCCCTACCCGTTCGCTCGGGCACCAACGAGGGTACCGGTGCCCGGGATGCCGCCGACGCTGGCCCCCCGAGGCCGCCCACCGCCCGCCGCGGGCTCCCCCCCGGGCGCTCGGGGCCTACCACCCCACCCCGTCGGCCCGGCGGCACCTGGCCCCCCTGGCCGCCGAGACGTAGGCGGCGGCGCTCGCACCAACCCTTTTGAGGGGTAGCTCGCTCTTACATAGCGGGTACCCACCGATGCCTCCGGTTCGTCGCCCCGGCTCCTCCCGTGTCCCCCCGCGCGCCCCGGTGGCCGCCCGGGCATCCGCGACCGCCCGAGGGGAGTGAGGCGGGCGGTGGTCGAGCTCTCCTGTCCGGCGTGCGGCACCCCGGTGCCCAGCGATGCTCCCGTCTGCCCGAAGTGTCAGCTCTCGGGCGCGCTGTTCGCCGCGGTCCGGGAGGCCGCGGGTCCCACGGAGACGGACCCGGTGTCGCTCCGCACGATCGGCGAGCTGCTCGCCACCGTCGACCTCACCCAGCCGGCGGCCCCGGCGACGGGAGGTCCGACCCTGCTCAGCCGCACCGCCCGATTCCCTCCTCCGCCCGAGGCCGAGATCGCCCCGTCTCCTCCCGAGGTGACCCCGGCGCCCGCGCCCGCCCCCATCCGGGAGTTCCCGGAGCTTCCGCCCGTCCCCACCGACCTCGAGCTCGAGCACCGACTCGAGGAGTACGTCCAGCTCGGACGCCGGATGGGGCTCGACTTCGCGCGATTCGAAGAGCGGAATGCGGAGGCGCACCTGACGCAGGACCGCCCCTCCCTCGAATCCCTGGCGCGGGAGATGTTCGTGCACCTCCTGAGCGCGCTCGCCGAGGAGTTCGAGTCGGCGCTCGCCCGGCGGAACGAGCTGGCGGCCTTCTGCCCGACGTCCACCGTCGACGTCGAGCTCGACGCGGCCCGCCAGGCAATCGGCCGACGGGACCTCACGGGAGCCTGCCGCCGGCTGGTCCACGTGCGGGACGAGCTGCAGCGCGCGGAGGAGGAGTGGGCGGTCGGGCGCATCCTCGTGACGGAGGGAGACCTCCTCGCCGGGACGATCCGGGAGCTCGGCGGAGACCCCGGCCCGGCGCTCGGGCCCTTCGAGGAGGGCCGTCGACTGATCCGGGCGGGCCGGCGGAGCGACGGCGAGCGGCTCCTCGCCCGCGGAGCGATCGCGCTCTGGGCCGTCCTCGAGCCGCGCCTGGTCGAGGAGCTGCACCGGCTGCGCGACCGCCTGCTCGAGATCCGGTCCGCGGGCGGGGACATCCAGGCCCCGGTCGAGGAGCTGCGCGCGGTGCTCGCCGAGCTGCGCCAGCGCAACTTCGTCGGGACGGTCGTGGCCTACCGCCGCGTGCGGTCGTTCGTGGAGCAGCAGAGCGTGCCGGGCGAGGTCCCGGAACCCTCGGGTGAGCTCGTCGGAAGCCTGCGGCCTTCCCCGTCCCTGTAGGGGATGGACTACGCGACGAGCGGAGGCGGCGCCGGGGGGGGCGGAGGGGTCCGCCGGCGTCGATAGAACAGCGCGGCCGCCACGCCGAGCACCACCGCGACCGCGGAGACTCCCACGAGGAGGAGCTCGAGGGTGCCGTTCGAGAGGGGACCGCTCCCCGAGGCGAGCCGGCTCAGCACGATCGGGAGCATCGTCGACTGGCCCCCCGAGATGCTCACGTTGTTGAAGTAGGGGAGGTACCCCGGCGCGGTCACCTCGACCGAGTGGAGGCCGGCCGACAGGTTCACCGCGAACTGGCCGTCGACCGAGAGGCCCACGTTGCGGTGGTCGACCTCGAGAGTCGCCCCGGAGGCGGGCGACACGCTCCCGACCAGTTGGCCGGGCAGGGTCGTGTTCGAGAACTGGATGTCCACGGTCGTGTTCTCGGTGAGGTCGAGCGAGCCGGCCGACGGGTCGGCGGCGTAGCCGGGGGGCCCGCTGACGGTGAAGTTCCAGGTCGAGCTGGCGAGGGACTGGGCCGGGAAGTCCGCCACGTTGCCGAGGTCGATCCAGCTGCCGAACGGGTTCCAGACCGTGACGGTCCAGAACCCGCCCGACGGCAGCCCGGTCGACGCGAAGGCGAGGGTGTACATCCGGTAGAAGTGCAGGAGGACGGTCTCGTTGGCCCCGCTCACCGTGAGGACCTCGGTCGTCGGGATGCCCCAACTTCCGTTGAGGGAGGAGGCGACCAGGAAGTACTCGCCCGAGGGCCACGTCTCGCTCACGCTCGTCCCCGAAGAGTTGCGGTAGGCCGTGCCGGTCGACGTGTCGATGCCGACGTGCCACAGGGTCCCCGACGGGAGCCCCACCTCGTCGAACGTGACCGTCCAGAGCGGTCCGGGCAGCAGCGGCTCGTCGTCCCCGCCGACGTCGATCAGACCCCCGTCGGTGTAGGGGAGCACCCAGAACGGGTCGGTCGAGTCCCCGTAGTTCCACCAATAGTTGCCCCCGAGCTCGTCGCCCCCGACGATGTTCACGCCGGGGGTCGGGGTCTCGTTCCACCGCGCGTCGAACGGAAGTCGCGGCGCGTTCCCCGTGTACGGGTCGGTCTTCGGTTCGATGGCGGTGAAGTAGGTGCCGAAGGCGTTGTTGGCGACGAGGTCGGAGCAGTCGCACCCCGCGTCGCGCGCGCCTCCGTTCCCGTAGTCCGCTTCGTAGAGTCCGGTGGTGCCGTAGACGGCCCCCGAGACCGAGTCCTCGTTCGGGGCGAGCGGGAGGTAATTCAGGAACGTGTTCCCGGAGACGGTGTTGTTCGTCCCCCCGTAGAGGAACACCCCGCCGGAGCTCGTGAGGAACGTGCTGTCGGTGACGGAGCTCTCCGTCGTGTTCCAGAACACGACGCTCGCCTGGGCGGCCGCCGGTCCGAGGTAGGACCCCGCGTACCACCAGCTCGTGATCGAGGCCGCGCCGGTGAGCGACACCTGGGAGGCGTCGTAGACGAAGATCGGCAGGTTGTTCGTGACCGGGGTTCCGAAGTGGGTGGCGTCGACCAGCAGCCAGGAGGGCGTGGTGACCTCGAACGAGGGCGGAGAGGCGACCTCGACGCCCGTCACGTTCCACAGCAGGATCCCCGGAAACTCAGGGTAGAAGAAGTCGTTGAACGCGCCGAACCACGGGTAGGTGGTCGGGCCCGTCGAGTCCGAGGGCACCCCGAGGGGGCCGGACTCGTCGGCCCACAGGGTGCAGACCCCGGCCCCGCAGCTGGAGGAGATGTTGGCCAGGTCGCCCTCCGACAGGGCCCACAGCGGGGTGTACACGCCCGCGTTCGAGTCCGCAGTGAGCGTGACGTTCAGCCAACTCGTCCCACCAGCCGGCGTGAAGGTGGTCGACGTGGGGTCGAACTGCGAGGCGAGCGCCACGAGGGAGTACTCCTGCGGGACGACGGTGTACGGACCCTCGGGCGGCACCCACTGGAACGCCGAATCCGGGGCGCCCACCCCGGGCGCCAGGAACACGAACCCGTTCTCCGGGGCGAGACGGAGGTGGAGGACCGTCGCGCCCTCGGTCGAGTTGGTGACGTTCCACTCGCCCTGGAGGAGCGCGGGACCCTGACTGAGGTGCGCCGCCGGGCCCGGCGGGCCCCCGAGGGCCGAATCGCCGAGAGGGCTCCAGGTCGATGCGAGCCCGGCGGCCGTTTCGCCGGTGTCCCCGCCCACATCGTAGGCCGAGGGCACGACCTCGAACCCGTGGGCGGTCGCGTTCCAGTAGTACAGGTCCATCGCCGCCGAGGCCTCCAGGGCGTCGAAGTTGCTCCCCCCTCCGGGCCCCCCGATGGCCAGCTCGAAGTCGTTGGG
>JASHTC010000143.1 GCA_030040755.1 Thermoplasmata archaeon
GGGGTTCGTCCGAGGGGAACGGCCCGACGCTACGTCTCGTCGTCCTCGTCCTCGTCGACGTCCTTCGACTTCCGGTCCCCGCCGCGGCCCGGTCGGCTGGGCGGGGCCGAGGCGCGCCGCGAGCGGCGGCGCAGGAGCAGGACGATCAGGACGATCACCACGATGGCCGCGGCCGCGATCCCTCCGTAGATCAGCGCCTCGGTCGTCGGGTTGGGGTTGACGGTGATCGACTTCTGGGCGAGGTTCGTCCCGGCGACGTAGTTGCCCACGTACTCGTTCGTCGCGGTCGCGTTCGCATACAGCAGGTAGCTCCCCGACGAGCTCGGCGTCCAGGTGACCTGGGCCCGTATCGTCTGGTTGAACTTCAGCGAGGGGATCGTCCCCGAGGCGAACGCGGTCGAGTTCACGACCCCGCTCGTGTAGTTGAAGTACGTCACGGTCCCGCCGATGTACGTCCGGCTCCCGGTGCCGCTCGGGGAGAGCAGGTACCAGGTCACCTTGACGTTGTTCGCGACGGCCTTCGCCCCGCCCCCGACCGAGACGTTCACCCAGAAGGTGTACGACGTGCCGGCGGTATACGTCGACGGGGCGGTGAGGTTGTTCGCGGCGAGGATGACGTTGTACGTCGAATTCACCGCGACCGTGAGCGAGGCGACGGTGTAGGCGTGGTTGCCCGCGGCGTCCCAGACCGTGAGGTTGAATTTGTAGCTCGTGTTCAGGGGCGGCAGCCAGATCGTCGGGAGGAACCCGCCGGGCCGGACCGCGGTCGTGTTGATCCCGAGGTGGAGCGAGGAGTTCACCGAGTTCGTGATCAGCCAGTAGTAGCGCGAGATCGTCCCGTTGTGCGGGTCGGTCGCGTTCGTGGCGTTCATGCTGACCTTCGCGGTCCCGTTCGCCGCCACCTGGACGCCTCCGTTGGAGATCACCTTGCCGGCGGAGTTCAGGAGGGTGAACGCCGAGACCGGCGCTTCGGTGTCGTTCACGAGGATCGACATCGACGTGGACGCGGACTGCCCCGTCCCGGACCAGACCGTGAGCGTGAGGTTGTAGACCCACCCCTTGAAGACGACCTTGGTCCCGTTGATCGTCACGTTGTTGTAGTAGGTACCGGCGCCCAGGAACTGCTTGGTCACGTTGCCCAGCGGGTTGAGCCGCTGGCTCGCCGACAGGTTGTTCGGGGCCGGCGTGAATCCCTTCGCCTTGAACGTCCAGACGCTCGCCGCGATGACGTTCTTGATCGGAGCGGTGGGCGAGATCGTCGCCACGCTATTGGTCGCGTTCATCTGGATCACGGTCGACCAGTTGAACCGGACGTAGGGACCGCTCGCGACGTACTGACCCGCACTCCAGTTGCCCGCGATCACCGCTTTGACGGTCCCTTGGGCGACCCAGATGTGGAACGTCGTCTCGTTGGTGATCCCGCTCGAGCTCGTGACGTTCAGCGTGCCGTTGTACGGAGAGGCGCCGCTCGCGGCCGTGTACGTGTGGTTCTGGGTGGCGTTGCGCGTCGTCACGATCGGGGTGCCGTCCCCGAAGTTCCAGACGAACTTCGTCCCGTTCTGGCCCGCGGGATACGTCGAGTTGAGCGCGCTGAAGGTAACGTTCTGGTTCACCCCGACGATCGCCGTGTAGTAGTTGTGGGTCGAGTTCAGGATGTTCCGGCTCGAGAACGCGAAGTTCGAGACCGAGACGTTGACGTTCGCCGTCAGGTTCGCGGCGCGCACGACCGAGAAGCTCGCGGAGCCCGCCGGCGAGGTGGAGACGAGCGACGAGAGAGTGAAGGCGGTCCAGGTGTGGTCGAGTCCCTCCGGGGCGAGGGCGGTCTGCGTCGGGGCGCTCGTTCCCGCGGCGAGGACGTAGTCGGTCGGCAGCACGAACGTGTAGTTGAACACCTCCGAGGGGGTGCTCGGGTGGCGGAACCCGAACGCGAGCGTATAGGCGCTCGAGTTGCGGGCGAGCGTGCCGTTCAAGGTGTAGGTCGACGACCAGCTAAAGGTGAGGCCCCCCGGCGTGGAGGGGCCACACGAGGTGGAGGTGCAGGCCGAGACGAAGCTCGTCAGGGCCGGCGTCAGGCTCGGGTTCAAAAAGCCGGTCCCGTTGAGGCTGAGGCCCGCCTGCACGGCGGGGAAGAACGGTCCGTTGGAGTTGACCCAGCTCTTCAGGGTCGCGTTGAAGGCATCCGAGTAGTTCGGCGTCCCCGTGTACGCCAGTCCCAGCTGGGTCCACAGCTGCCGCACGCTCGCATTCCCGAGCGACGGGAAGATCGAGTCGTTGCCCAGGGTCGCGGCGGTCGAGACCGAGACCGAACCCTTCCCCGTCGTGGCGGAGATGCCCGCGAGGCTGATGGTCGTGTTGTAGACCCCGATCTGGCTCGCGACGGACGGGGCCACGACGACGTTCTTCGTGTAGGGTCCGAGGGCCGAGATGGTCAGGGGATACCAGGTCGTCGTGTAGCCCGAGGTCGCGAGGATCACGTCGAAGGAGCCGGGGTAGGCTCCGATGGAGTAGAACCCGGTGTCCGTCGGCGCCGTGAAGATCGCCCCGGTGGCGGTGTCGTAGAGCGTGACGTTGCCGACGCCCACGACGGGGGCGCCGGAGGCGATCTTGACCCGGCCCGTGACCAGATAGTTCTGGATGACGACGTGGACCGCGGGCGGCGTACGCGAGGAGACGGTCAGGGACGTCAGGTTGTAGAGCGTGGTGGCGCCCGTCTCGGCGGACTGGAGGACCCAGTTGGTCCCCGCCGGGGACAAGGGTACCTTCAGCGTGAAGTTCCCGGAGGCCGTCGTGAGGTTGCTCACGAGGACCGCGGTATTGTAGCTCGGGTCGAGGAGCGACACGCGCCCGCCCGCCACCGCGCCTCCGGCCGACGTCACGTTGCCCTTCAGGGTCGCAGTGTACGTGACCACCGTGATGTTCGTGAGCGTCGGCTGGTAGGTCGTCGTCGTCAGGTCGGTGACGTTGAGCGACACGTATTGCGGCGCGACGTTCTGCGGCAGCACCGCGACCGGGTTGCTGAAGCCCGCGAGGGTGAGGTTGGTCTGGACCGGAACGTAGATCGCCCACCAGCCGGGCGCGAGGGCCCCGCCGGTGCCTCCGGTGGTGAACTGGAAGGAGCCGCCCGTGCCGTTCACGGTGGTCGTGAACACCGCGCCCGTGGCGCGCGAGACCAGGTCGACCTGTACACCGCCCGGAACCGGGCTGATCCCGTCCGGCTGCTCGGCGATTCCGTTCAGCGTGTACGTCGGCGACGAGGCGCTCGCGACCCCGACCACGGTCGCCAGCGTACTCGCCAGGACCACCATGGCTAGGACCCACAGCGCGGCGTGGGACCAGTGCCGGACCACCTGCTTCACGACTCCCGTTTTCCTCGCTCCCTTATCGGAAGCGCGGCGCGCGAACTTGGCCCCGCTACTTATAGCTTACACCTCGAAGGCCGCCGCGGACGCCGGCGGTTCGTGGCGCTCAGCGGTAGATGGCCTGGACCGGCTCGGCACGCGGGGCGGCGCGCTCGCGCATGAGCCGCTTCTCGTACTCCTCGTAAGCGCGCAGGGAGTCCGCATCGCACGACGCGCGGACCTGGTGGAGCGCCGCGTCGAAGTGGGCCCGAGTGACCTTGGAGGCCTTGATGTTCTCGCGGAGTGCGGTGAGGCCCGCTTCGCGGCAGAGGGCCGCGAGGTCGCTCCCGACGTACCCTTCGGTCTTGACGGCGATCGCGGTGAGGTCGACGTCGTCGGCCAACGGCATCCGCTTGGAGTGCACCTTGAGGACCTCGAGCCGCCCGGCGACGTTCGGAGGCTCGACGTAGAGCAGCCGGTCGAACCGTCCGG
>JASHTC010000144.1 GCA_030040755.1 Thermoplasmata archaeon
GTTCGGCCTGGGGTAGGCTCAGGCCCAGCTTCCCCGCAACCTCCTCCCGCGAGGGGGCGAATGTCTGCTCGAGGCAGTAGTCGAAGACGAACTTCCGCACCTCCCGTTCGATTTCGTCCACGGGCGTTGCCCCCGATCGCCCCCAGCTCACCCCCCAGTTTAACCCCGGGGGGGTCCGGAGCGGCAACGACCCTCCGGCCACCGTGGACACGTCAGGCCCACGGGGGATGGGGCAGAGGCCGCGAGCCCGACGGGGTAAAGAACCCCTGCGAACCCGCTTCTCCTCCATGACCCGACGGGGCTGGGACGCGATCGCCCGCTGGCGGGACGGTCGCATGGGAGAGGCCGGCGACCTCTGGCACCGGGGGTTGGTCGACCCGTCGTTCCTCGGGATGATCGGCCCCGTTCGAAGCCTCCGGGTCCTAGACCTGGCCTGCGGGAACGGCTACCTCACCCGGCGATGGGCTCGCCAGGGAGCTCGGTCGGTCTTGGGGGTCGACGCTTCCCGACGGAGCATCTCGCTCGCCCGAGGACGGGAGCGGGCCCGGCCGAGCGGCGCCCGGTTTCTCCCGCGCGACGGCGCGCGGCTCGACGGGGTCCCGGACGGCGCGATGGACCTGGTCGCGGCCAACATGGCGCTCATGGACATCGAGGACGCCGCGGGGACCGTCCGCGAGGTCGCGCGCGTCCTGGCCCCCCGCGGACGGTTCGTCTTCTCGGTCTGCCACCCGTGCTTCGACCTGGACGACCGCTCGATGTGGGTGGTCGAGCGCCAGCCGTACCGCGAGCGCGTCTGGCGGAAGGTCTCGAACTACCGGGACGAGCGGACCTACGAGGTCCCCTGGAAGATGAGCGAGCGGGAGATGGCCTACACCACGACCCACCATCGCACCCTCTCCACCTACGTCCGGTACCTCCGGGAGGCAGGGTTGGCGGTGGTCCGGATGGAGGAGCCCTACCCCCGGCCCGCGGTCGTGAAGGGAAGCCCGCAGGGGCGGTTCATGCTCGAGGTGCCGCTCCACCTCGTCGTGGAGGCCGTGCACCGGGCCGAGCCGGGCCCGCCGGTCGGGGGTCGCCGTCGGGTCAGAGCACCGGCGTCGCGAACGACGGGACGTAGGTATCGGAGAGCCGCCCGACCATCGGGACCGCGTGGCCGCAGGCGCGACACCGGTTCCGCTCGTCAAGGTTCCACGACTGGATCGTGAACCCGTAGCGCCGCACGACGACGGCATGGCACGCCGGGCAGTAGGTGTGCTCGAGCGGGTGACCCCAGACGTTCCCGAGGTAGACGTAGTCGAGTCCCTCGGCCTGGACGACCCCGTGCAGCTTCTCGAGCGTCGCCACGGGAGTCTCGGGGAACTCCATCATATGATAGTCGGGGTGGAACCGGAGGAGATGGAAGGGGGTCTCGGGGCCGAGCTCGTCCCGGACCCACCCGGCGAGCCGGCGGGTGGCCTCGACGGACTCCCCGACCTGCGGGACGATGAGGTCGGTGACCTCGACGTGGACTCCCCGGCGCTGGAGGTCGACCATCGTCGAGCGGATCGGCTCCGGTCCCTTCGCCGAGACGTACTTCCGCAGGAACCCCTCCTCCCCGCTCCCCTTGAAGTCCACGCTCACCGCGTCCAGGTGGGGGCCGAGCAGCTGCGTCGCCTCGGGGCTCATGTAGCCGTTGGTCACGAAATTCGCGAACAGGCCGGCCGCGCGGGCCTCCTTCATGACATCCAGCGCATACTCGATGAAGATCGTCGGCTCGTTGTAGGTGAACGTCACGCCCGAGCAGCCGTACCGCTCCGCCGCCTGGACGGCCTGACGCGGGGAGAGCGGGCGGCCGGCGACCTCCCTCTCCTGGGAAATCTCCGCGTTCTGGCAATACAGGCACCGCCAGTTGCAGCCGACCGTGCCGATCGAGAACACCCGCGTGCCCGGGTGGAAGTGGGAGAGCGGCTTCTTCTCCACGGGGTCGACCTGGGTCGCCGCCGCCTTCCCGTACGAGAGCAGGACCAGCCGCCCGTCCTCGTTCTTGCGGACGAAGCAGAACCCGTGCGAGCCGCGGGGGATCACGCAGTACCGGGCACAGGCCGTGCAGCGGACCTTCCCTCCGTCGAGCGGTTCGAACAGGGTTGCCGGGTGCGCCATGGGGCGGTCGACTCCGTCGACCCGTCTAGGCCGTCGCGTCCGATAACCCCTCCCGTTTCGGCGAGGTCGAGCCGAAGGTTCATCTCCTCGCCGCGGGTCCACCGACCGTGACCGACCCCGCGAGCGGCCGGGCGGCCGCGTCCGAAGCCGACCGGGTCGAGGCCGCCGTCTCGCTCCGGATCTCCCCGACCCCCGAGACCCTCGAGCGGGTAGCCCGCGTCCGTACCGAGCTGGTCGACCGCATCCGGGCGGCCGCGACCGAACGGCAGAGTCCGCTGGTGCGCGCCTTGGTCGCCGGGAGCGCGGCCCGCGCCACGTTCCTTTCCGACCGCCTCGATGTGGACCTCTTCCTCCTGTTCCCTCCGGACCTCCCCCGCGACCGACTGCGAGAGGAAGGGCTAGCGCTCGGGCGCGCGGTCCTGTCCGACCCGGAGACACGCTACGCCGAGCACCCGTACCTCCGGGGACGCTTCGCCGGGTTCGCGGTCGACGCGGTTCCCGGCTACGCCGTGACCGACCCGGCCCGTCCGCTCTCCCCGGTCGACCGGACTCCCTTCCACCAGGAGTACCTGGCCGCCCGCGAGACCCCGGAGCTCGTGGCGCAGGTGCGCCTGACCAAGCAGTTCCTCCGCACCCTCGGCGTCTACGGGTCCGAAGCGCGGACCGAGGGGTTCTCCGGCTACCTGGTCGAGCTGGTCGTACTCCGGTTCGGCTCGCTGCGGGGAGTGCTCACCGCCGCGCGGGGCTGGCGGATCCCGGTCCGGGTCGCGGAACCGGGGCGAGACCCTCCTCGACTTCCTCCCGAGGTCGCGCTCATCCTCGCGGACCCGGTGGACCCCAACCGGAACGTCGCGAGCGCCCTCTCCCGGAAGAACCTGGCGACCGTGATCCTCGCCGCGGGCGAGTATCTCGACCGTCCCTCGGAGGCATGGTTCCGGCCGCGAGAGCGCTCCCTGCTCTCCCGAGCGGACGCGCTCGAGCGACTGCACGCACGGAGGACCCACGTGGCGGTCGTCGTCCTGCCTCGTCCGGACCTCGTGGACGACACCCTGTACCCCCAGGTCCGCAAGGCCGAGCGGGCGATCGCCGAGGAGGTGGGGCGCTCCGACTTCGCCGTGCTCGGCTCGTCGTGCGCGGTCGACGCCGACCGGGTCCTCGTCCTGGTCGAGGTCGCGCACCCCCACCGGCCGGCCGTCCGTCTCCAGGACGGCCCTCCCGCAGGGCTGGACCGAGTCGGCCATTACCTCGAGAAGTGGACCGCCCCGGACGCCCCGGTGCTCCAGGGACCGTATGTGCGGGCCGACGGCAGCCTGGCGGTCGAGACCCGCCGCGGGGAGCGGGACCTCGAGGCCGTGCTCCGGGCCGTCCTCCCCCGTCTCTCCCTGGGTCGGGACCTCACGCTGCCGCCCTCCGCGACGGCGCAGGTCCATCCGCTGTCGGCGATGCCCGAGTCGGCCGGGTTGTCCCGGGGGCTGGACGAGCTCTTGGCCAAGCAGCTGCCCTGGCTCCCGCGCACGGAGCGGTCGGCCTAGGCGCCGTTCAAGAGGTTCACGAGCACGAACCAGAGCGCGAGCCAGCCGAAGAACTCGAGGACGAACAGTCCGGCCCAGTCCCCCTTCGTATAGGCGTGCGAGGCCGGCCGGAGGCGCTGGATCGCGAACATCCCCAGGATGACGATGAGGAGCCCGACCGGGAACTGGACCCACCAGAGCAGACCGGCGAGCTTGATGCCGGCGGAGAGCACCCCCGCGGCGATGGCAAAGATCCCGGCAAGCAGCGTGGCCGAGTCGAGCTCCAGCTCCTTCCAGACGAACGCGCCCTCATCGAACTCGGGGAACTCGAACGCCGGCTCCTGCGCCTCCTCCAGCTTCTTGCGCGCCTTCTTCGCCATGCGTCATCCCCCGCGACGCGCCGCCGCCCCGTCGAACAGCTCCTCGGCGTGGTAGGAGCTGCGGACCATCGGTCCGGACTCGACCCCCGCGAACCCGCGGTCCAGCGCCCGCTGCCTCCACTCCCCGAACTCGGCCGGCGGGACGTAGCGGGCGACGGGCCAGTGGTGCGGGCCCGGGCGCAGGTACTGGCCGAACGTGAGCAGGTCCACCCCGGCCGAACGGAGGTCGGCCATCGCGGTCTCGACCTCCGGCGCGGTCTCGCCGAGCCCGAGCATGATCGAGCTCTTGAGGACGAGAGGAGCCGGCCCGACCTGCCGCGCTGCGGCGAGCACGTCGAGCGAACGGTCGTAGCTGGCTCGGGGGTCGCGGACGGCCGCGGAAAGGGAGCGTACCGTCTCGAGGTTGTGAGCGAAGACCTCGGGGGCTCCGGAGAGGACGGTCGCCAGGGCTCGTCGGTTCCCGCCGAGGTCGCCGGCGAGAAGCTCGACCTTCGTGCCCGGCGAGGAGCGGTGGATGGCCCGGACCGTCTCGGCCATCACCCCGGCCCCGCCGTCCTCCAGGTCGTCCCGGCAGACCTGGGTGAGCACGACGTACCGCAGACGCCAGGCGGCGACCGCCCGGGCGACCCGGTCGGGCTCGGTGCGGTCGACGACTCCGCGCGGCCAGTGGGTCGTGACCGCGCAGAAGGCGCACCGCCGGGTGCAGTCCGTCCCGAGCAACATCAGGGTAGCCGTCCCGGCCGACCAGCACTCCGAGAGGTTGGGGCATCGGGCCTCCCGGCACACCGTCTCGAGCCCGAGTCCCTCCAGGAGGTCCCGGACGCCGGCGTAGGCGGAGCCGGCCGGCGGCCGGGTTCGGATCCAGGCGGGCAGCGATCGAACGCCGCCCTGGGGCCCGGCCACGACTTCGGACGACGCCACGGGCGCGCGACCCGCCCCCGCGCTTTAGCCTTTCCTCGCGCTCGCGCGGCCGATCCGTTCCTCGACCAGCGTGGCGAGATAGCTGGCGGGGAGGTCGTCCAGGGCGACCCGGCTGGATTCGCCGGAACCGGCCGCTTCGAGCGTGACCAGGCCGTCCCGTTCGAGCTCCTTGAGCGTCCGCCAGAAGGTCGTGCGGCTCATCGGGGGGCTGTGAAGCTCCTCCAGCAGGGACGCGTGGGCGGTGCGCAGCTTCTGGCTCGGCACCGCGCTTCCCTTCCCCCGGAGCGAACGGGAGAGGGCGAGGAGGACCCCGAGCTCGTTCGTCGAGAGCTCCTCGAGCTGGGACTCGGAGAGGGTCGGGACGAGCGAGCCCTTCGCCCTGCGCACGTGCTCGGGCAGCAGCATGTCCGAGCCGGCGTCCTCGGCCGCGTGGGCGGCGCCGGCGAGCAGCTCGAGGCCGAACCGGGCGTCTCCGTTCGGCGCGACGATCCGGGCGATCTGGTCGAGGGTCTCCCGCTCGACGCTCCCCCGCCGGAGCGCGAGCTCGGCCCGCGCGCTCAGGATCTCGACCAGGTCCTCGCGGCCGTACGGGGCGAGCGCGAGGCGATGGGTGACCCCGAAGCTGGACCGGCTCGCCGCGTCGAGGTACGGGAGCAGGTCCTCGGCGGCAACGAGGAGGAGGGAGATCGACCCGAGCTCGACCTCCCGGGAGCGGGAGAGGAGGTAGACGATCTTCGTCTCCTGCTTGACGAGCGCCGCGGCCTCGTCGAGGATCACGAGGAGGTGCTGGGGATGCCGGCGGAGCCCCTGCTCGAAGACGTCCATCATCTCCGAGAGGCTGTAGCCGCGGTCGGGGAGCGAGACGTCGACGTTCCGCAGGAGGTCGAGCATCACCGTGCGGTCGCTCGCGCGCCGCCAGCAGTTGATGTAGGCCTGCCGAATCGGGAGCTCGGTGCCGCGCCCGGCTCGCTCGAGGTCGCTGGCGAGCCGCCGGACCAGCGCGGTCTTGCCGCTCCCGACCCCTCCGGTGACCATCAGGTGGTACGGCAGTCCCTTCGCGAGCGCCTCGCGGAAGCGCTTCGAGGCGATGCCGAGCTCCGTCTCCCGCCGGACCAGGCGCGCGGGCAAGTAGGCAGGGTCCAGCGTCTCCTCCCGGACCAGGATGCGCGCGGGGCTGGGCACGAGCGGGCCCCACGGGGGCGGGTGATATCAGGTTCGCTCTTCCGCCGGACGTCGACGGGCCACTCGAGCGGGGCGCGGGAGGCTGCGGCTCAGGCCCGCCCAGACCGTCTCGGCGAGCTCGCGCGGGGGTCGGCGAGCGTCGAGGACCCGCCACCGATGCCGTCGCGCGAGGGCCCGATAGGCCCGAGCCACGCGCTCGAGCGTGCGACGCCGCTCGAGGGGGCCTCGCCCCGGGCCGCGCAGGCCGAGCCGTCGGAGCGCCTCGGCCGGGTCGAGGGCCAGCAGGATGACCCGGTCGGGCCTCCGAGTGGCGCGCCGGGAGAGGGCCTCGAGCTGTCGCACCTGGACCCTCCGGAGCGCACTCCCCTGGTAGGCCAGCGTCGAGTAGAACGAGCGGTCGCTGATCACGAGCGGGCAGCCGGCGAGGTCCCGCTCCAGCGCGGGACGGGCGAGGAACCGGTCGACGGTGAAGTACACGGCGCCGGTCCACGGGTCTCGGAGGCTGGCCTCCTGGGCGAGCCGCCCGAGGGTCCGGTCCGCCGGCTCGCGCCGCGCGACCGCCCGCACGCCGTGCCGGGCCGCCACTCGCACCAGGGCGGCGGCCAACGTCGACTTGCCGGCCCCGTCGATCCCCTCCAGGGCCACGAGCAGCCCCGGGCGCCGCCGGCTCATCCGCCCCTCCTAACCGGCATCTCCGGTCGCCATCCGTAGACGGTCTTCACGGAGTCCACGAACGGGACCCGCAGACGCTCGACCCCCCCGGGCGAGGCTTCGGCGATGGCCCGCGCCCGCCGGGGCACCGTGGCGAGGTCGAGGACCGCCCCCGGCCGGCTCGGGTCGTCGAGGAAGTCCGTCTCGAGGAACCAGGGACCGGCATCGCCCATGGCGTCCCGGACCAGGTCTCTCCGCGCCAGGTAGGAGGGCGCGACCCCGCCCCGCTCCTCGGGGGGCACCCGGGCCCGGGCGTAATGCTTCACCACCCGATGCGGCGGCAGGCCGGCGCGGCGGGCGCGGGCGGCCAGGTCCCGATACTGCTCCGGGGCGAGGTCCGCACTGTGAACCACGACCGGGCAATCGACGTCCCGGGCGACCGAGAGGACGTGGTCGAACGCCGCGTCGGCCGCCGCCCGCACGTCCGTCGGCACGTCGAAGTGGGGGAACCCTACCTCCCCCAAGGCCACCGCGCGGTGCTCGCGCACCCACGCTCCGGCCAGGTCCAGCGCGCCTTGGTGCACTTCCAGGGCGGCCGTCAACCCAAGCAGGGGAGCGGCCGCGACGAGGTCGACCGGGTACGGGGAGACGACCACGTACACCTCGATCCCCGCCTCGGCCCGGACCTTGTAGGCCAGCGCCTCGGTCATCTCGAACTGGACGCGGTAGTCGTCGACGCTCCGGGGCACCTCGTTCGAGTAGTTCTGCGTCGCGAGGAACAAGTGCGTCCCGCCGGCCGAGGCGAACCGGCGCGCGGCCGCGACCCCTTCCCCGAGCGGGCTGAGATGACAGTGGTGGTCGACGACCGGAAGGTCGGTGGGGAGCGGCACGCGGGCGGTGCGCCCGGGGCCTACCGGAGGAGCCCGGCGCCCTGGAGCTCCTTGGTGATCTTCTTGACCGCGACCTCGACGTCGGAGGGCTTGCGCGCCCCGGTGCAGACGAGCTTGCCGCTCCCGAACAGGAGGACGACCACGCGGGGGTCCTCGATCCGGCAGACGAGCCCGGGGAACTGCTCGGGCTCGTACTCCACCCGGTCGAGGCCGAGGGTGACCGCGATCGCGTTGAGATTGATCTCACTCTCGAGGTCGGAGCTCGCGACGATGTTCTGCACCTCGATCTTCGGGTGCATGTTGATCTTCTGGCCGCCCTTCTTGATCTGGGCCGCAACCGAGTGGATCGACTCCTCGACCTCGTGCATGCTCTTCGCGCCCGTGCAGACGACCTTGCCGGAGCGGAACAACAGGATCGCGGTCTTGGGGACCTTGAGGCGGTAGATCAGGCCGGGAAACTGTTCGGGCTCGTACTCGGCCCCGTCCAGACCCAGCGCGATCGACTGGAGGTCGAGCTCGTCCCCGAGGGAGGTGGATGCTACGACATTCTCGATGCGAATCTTCACCAACGAAACACCTCGTGGGGGAGTATTTAAACTACTATATAAAGGCGATTCGGGCCAGAACCCCCCTCGTCGTCACGGGGTGGGCGTCGCTCGGCTCGGAAAGGCGGGGCCGAGCGCGCCGTCCTCGGCCGGCAGTTCGAAGAACTGACGGAGGAGGCGGCGCGTGAACCCCCACACCACGTGACCCTCGTAGACGGTCGCGGGCACGGCAAGCGCGCCCCGGGGGGTATCCTGCAGCACCGGTCGGGTTTCGTCGAGGGCGGCCCGCGGGAGCCAGAAGACGTGGGCCACCTCCTCCGCGTTCCCGGGGAACGGAGCTCGCCGGGGAGGCCCGAGCGCGGCGGCGAAGACCGCGACCCGGAGCCCGAAGCGGGCCGCGTAGTCGGTCCCCACGTAGTGCAACGGCCCCGCTAGGTCGCCGAGCGCGAGCCCGACCTCCTCCTCCATCTCCCGTGCGGCGGTCACGGCGAGATTCCCGTCCCCCTCCTCCACATGGCCCCCCGGGAGGGCGACCTGACCGGAGGCCGGGTCCTCGGAGCGCACGGTCCGCTCGATCAGGAGGACCTCGACGTCCCCCGCTCCTTGGCGGAGCACCAGGGTGACGGCCGCGCCCGCCAGGAGCACGGGAGGCCGCTCCTCCGGGAACCGCCCCAACCAGTCCGCCACGGAGCGGCTCGCAGGGGCCGGGACCGCGGTCACGATTGCCAGTCGAAAGTGACCTTTTCCCGGATGGTGGACCGATCGTCGGGATTCTCTTTGCGCGGCGCGGTGCCCTTCTCGAGCAGGGCGACGCGGATGCGCAGGTCGCGCAGCTGGCGCTCGAGCTCGGCGACCCGGGCCGTCAGGTCGGGAGCGGCGGGAACACTCACGACCTCACCAACTCCGGGCGGGCAGATAAGCCTCGTGTCGGCGATTCAGGGCGAGCCGGCCGGGCGTTGCGCCTCGGCCCGGTGCAGGTGCTCGGTGAGCGCCTCGGCGAGCTCGGCCGGTCGCTCGATCGGGATCAGGTGGCCCGTCTGCGCGAAGATCCGGATGACCGACCCGGGGATCGATTGACGGAGGATCCGACCGTGGGAGGCGTCCATCACCTGGTCGTCCATCGCCTGGACGATCAGGGTCGGCTTCCGGATGCCCGAGAGGGAGTTCCGCTCGTCGAAGCCGCGGAGCGAACGGCCCCAGGCGACCGCCCCGCCGTAGTCCCGGGTCCGCACTTCCTCATGGACCTCGTCGACGACCTCCATGTGGGCCTCCACCCAGTCCGGGTAGTAGACGTCCTTGAGCAGGCGCAGGGCGAGCGCCTCCGGTCCCTCCTCGGCCGAGGTCGACCACCACCGCTCCATGACCGCCCGGCCGTGCGGGTCCAGGTAGGCGGCGCTGCTGACCAGGGCCAGGGAGCGGGTGCGTTCCGGGTGGTCGAGGGTCAATCGGAGGGCGAGAAACCCGCCGGCGCTGAGCCCGACCCAGTGGGCCGAGTCCACCTGCTTCTCCTCGAGCAGGTGCAGGACGTCCCCCGCCATCTCGGCGAGGGTGAACTCCGAGCCGGGCGGGGCGGGACTCTGGCCGTGCCCGCGGAGGTCCGGCGCAAGGACGCGGAACTCGCGGCGGAGGGAGGTGGCGACCGCGTTCCACACCAACCGGTCCCCCCCGATCCCGTGCAGCAGGACCACCGCGGGACCCTGCCCGTCGTCGCGGCAGGACAGCTCGGCCGGCCGGGGGGGTGTCGCGGCCATTCGGCCGACCGACGGTTGGCCCCTCATTAGGTCGGCGGAGGCCGGGGAGGGCACCTCCTAAATAGAGGGGCCCGGCTCTTCCCTCTTCGATGGCGCGGGGGGTGATGCTGATGAGCGGCGGGATCGACTCGCCGGTGGCGATGCACTACCTCCTCCGGCAGGGGCACGAGCTGCTCGCGGTCCACATGGACAATCGCCCGTTCACGGACGACTCCCCGCTCGCCAAGGTCGTCGACCATCTCGCCCTCCTTCGGGAGCGGTACCACCAGCCGATCCCGCTCTACGTGGTACCCCACGGGACGACCCAGGTCACCCTGATGCGGGAGACCGACCGCCACGTCGGCTGCGTGCTGTGCCGCCGGTTCATGTGGCGCTCGGCCGAGCGGGTCGCCGAGCGGGAGGGCGCGACCTTCCTGGTGACCGGCGAGGCGCTCGGCCAGGTCGCCTCCCAGACGCTCTCGAACATGCGCACGGCCACCGCCTCCGTGCACCTCCCGATCGTCCGACCGTTGATCGGCCTCGACAAGCAGGAGATCGAGGCGGTCGCCAAGTCGATCGGGACGTACGAGATCTCGACCCGCCCGGGGGTCTGCTGCCAGGCGGTGCCCGACCGACCGGCGACCCGGTCGAACCTCGTGCAGATCCTCCGGGAGGAGGAGCGGTTGGACGTGGACCAGATCATCGACGACTGCGTCCGCAAGGCGGTCCTCCTCTAGGCGCGGGGCCTCCGGCCGTTCCTTCGCTCCCATGTATCGGACCCTTCGGCTGTGCGCGAGCGGGGGAGGGTTCGAAGCGCTCCCCGAGACGCCCCGGACCGTCGACCTGAAGCGGGTCCGTGCGGCCCTCGAGGCGGCCCGGGTGCCGGTCATCGACGCCCGCGTGATGCTCATCGCGACCCTCGAGGTGGAGGTCACGATCAGCCGCGCGGGGCGCCTGCTCTTCAAGACCGCCGACCCCGCGGCGGCCGACCGCGCCTTCGCCTGGCTCCGTCCGCTCCTCGGCTGAGAAGCCGGCGCACGGGGCCCGCCGGGGGGCCGCTAGGTTAATTCCGCGCTCGCTCTCGTTAGCGTCGGTAATCGGTATGCGGGAAGCATGGGTCGTCGGAGCGGCCTCGAACCGTTTCGGAAAGATGGCGGAGAGCGGCCGGGAGGCCGCGACGCGAGTCTCGCTCGCGGCCATCGAGAAGTCGGGCCTGGAACCGAAGGACATCGGCTACACCTTCGTCTCGAACTGCTTCGGGATCGCGGAGCATCAGGCGCACGTCGGCCCCCTGATCAACGGAGGGCTCGGGATCCCCGACGTGCCGTCCTGCACGATCGAGT
>JASHTC010000013.1 GCA_030040755.1 Thermoplasmata archaeon
GCTCGCGATGCTGGTAGGCCTCCTCCGTCGGATTCGGGACTCCTACCAGGGGTCGGCCGGTCGTGCCCCGCCGCGACCGGAGGAAGGCCGGTGACGGGGTTCGAGCTCCTCGAGCGGGATGGCCTCGCCCGGCTGGGGCGACTGGTGACCCCCCACGGCCCGATCGAGACCCCGGCGCTCCTCCCCGTGGTCCACCCGGATCCAGCGCGCCAACCGGTCCCCCCCGAGGAGATGCGCCGGCGGTTCGGCCTGGGCGCGGTGATCACCTCCTCCTACATCACCTGGCGGACGCCGCCGTTGCGCGCGGCGGCCCAGCGCGACGGTATCCATCGGTTGATCGGATTCTCCGGACCCGTGATGACCGACTCCGGGGCCTTCCAGCAGCACGCCTACGGCTCGGTCGAGGTCGGGCCCGAGGAGATCCTCGCCTTCCAGCAAGCCATCGGATCGGACATCGCGACGGTCCTCGACCTGTTCACCGAGCCGGACACCCCGTTCGACCGGGCCGCCTCGGCCCTCGAGACGACGATCGCGCGCTCCACGGCCGCCCGGGCGGCACGCTCCGGACTCCTCGCGGTCCCGGTCCAAGGAGGCCCCCATCCGGAGCTCCGGGCCCGCTCGGCCCGTGCGGCGAGCGAGCTCGGGGACGTGCTCGCGATCGGCGGCGTCGTCCCCCTGCTGGAGCAGTACCGGTTCGTCGAGCTCGTCCGTGCGCTCGTGGCCGCCCGGCCGGCGCTCTCGCCCGGGGCGGCCGTGCACCTCTTCGGGGCCGGTCACCCGATGACCTTCGCCCTGGCCGCGCTGTTCGGCGTCGACCTGGTCGACTCCTCCGCCTATCAGAAGTTCGCCCGCCGGGGCCGACTGCTCCTCCCCGACGGGTCCGTCCCGGTCGAGGACGTGGCCGAGCCGTTCTGCCGGTGCGCGCTCTGCGCGCAGCGTCCGCTTCCCGAGGTCGCCCGACTCCCCCCGACCGAGCGGGAACCGTGGCTCGCCCTCCACAACCTGCTCACCTCCGCCGAAGAGATGGCGCGGGTGCGCCAGGCGATCCGTCAGGGAACCCTCTGGGAGCTCGCCGAGCGGCGGGCGGGGGCCCACCCGGCGCTCCGCGCCGGCCTCGAGGAGGCCAAGCGCCACCCCGCGGTCTTTCTCCCGACGGAACCCGCGAGTCGACGGTCGTTCCGCGAGGTCGACCGCTCCAGCCGAGAGCGCCCGGCGGTCGTCCGATTCCACCGTCGTCTGGCCGCATACCGAGCGGGCCGGCCCGCCGCGCACCCTATCGGACGCCTCGCCCTCCGACCGGAGTACCTCCAGCATCTGCCGCTCGAGGATTCGTCGGGCCAGCCGCTCCGGTGGGAGACGAGCTCGGCCCTCGGACCGGTGCCCGTCGAGCTCACCGACCTGTACCCGGTCGGACCGTACCTGGGGGTGGACGAGTTCGTCGACCCGCCCCGCCACCGTCCCCCGCGCGCCATGCGAGAGGAGGTGGCGGCCCAGTTCCCTCCGGGCTCCCTTCCGGAGCGAGACTGGACGGAGGCGTGGACCGCCTACCAGGTCCGGGCCGTGCTGGAGTGGGAATTTGGACCGGCGGTCGCTTCGTCGCTCGCTCCTGCGGCCCGGGGGGAGCGGTCCCGGCGGACCGGCCGGCTCCGCGGCATCGCGGGTGACGGCGTGCCATGGTTCGTCCTCGGCACCGACGGAATTCCGAGCCCGACGTTCCGGGGGGCGGCCGAGCTCCACCGCCGGCTACCGCCCGGTCAGCGACGGGTCGTGGTCCGGGACGATGCGGTGCCGTTCGTCGCTTCCGGCCGGACCCTCTTCGCGCGGTTCGTCCACTCCGCGGACCCGGGCCTCGTGCCCGGCGCGGCCGCGCTGCTGGTCGACGGCCAGGACCAGCTGCTGGCCGTGGGCCGACTGCTGCTCGCCCCGCACGAGATGCCGCGGCTGTCCCGCGGCGTGGCCGTCCGCGTGACCGGACACCGGAGGTCTCCGGCACCCCCTGCCGAGGAGACAGAGCCGGCGGGCGAGGCGGACCTCCCCGACTAGTCGACGCACGCGGCTCGTTCCGGGCGCCCGGCCCGGGCGCGGCGCGCCCGCTCGCGCGCTGGCTTTATCCTCGCGACGACCCTCCGCCCTCCTACGTACCGGGGGCCCGAAGCGTGACCAAGACCTTCCTGTTGCTGCAGCTGGACAGCGAGGGCGCACCGTACTCGGAGATCGCAACGACCCTCGAGAACATGGGGTTCCGGGAGGAGACGGAGGGGTACGATTTCGTGTACGAGTGGGGTCGAGAGGCCTCGGTCCGCGAGACGCTCGAATTCGCCGACCGGATCCAGCTCACCCTGCGCGGGCGGAAGGTCTGCTTCCGCATCGAATCCTCCGAGGACTAGCGCGCGCCGCGGGCCGGGTCGGCCCCCGTTATAACCCGACCTTCCTTGTTTCGCCGATGGTCGTCCTGGGGATCGAGTCGACCGCCCACACCGCCTCCGTCGGCGTCGTCGACGAGCAGGCCCGGGTGCTCGGGGTCGCCTCGGACATGTACCGGCCGCCGTCGGGCGGCATCCACCCCCGGGAGGCCGCGAACCACCACGTGGAGGTCTTTCCCGCCCTCGTCGAGAAGGCGCTGGCCCTCTCGTCGACCCGGCCCTCAGAGGTCGAGGCGGTCGCCTTCGCCCAAGGGCCCGGCCTCGGACCCTGCCTCCGGGCGGGGGCCACGGTCGCCCGCATCCTCTCCCTCGCCTGGGACCGCCCCCTCGTCCCGGTCAATCACTGCGTCGCGCACGTCGAGATTGCCCGCGTGCTGAGCGGCCTGGACAACCCGCTGCTCCTGTACGCGAGCGGAGGGAATACCCAGGTGATCGCCTACAGTCGAGGACGATATCGGGTCCTCGGGGAGACGCTCGACATCGGGGTCGGCAACTTCCTCGACAAGCTGTGGATCGAACTGGGCGGGACGTTCCCCGGCGGCCCCCAGCTGGAGGCCGAGGCGAAGACCGGCTCGGAACTCCTTCCGCTGCCGTACTCGGTCCACGGGATGGACGTCGCGTTCTCCGGGATGCTCACGGCGGCGCTCGCCCTCTCGGCCCGGGGAGCGCACCGGCCGGACCTCTCGTACTCGGTCGAAGTCACCGCCTACTCGATGCTCACCGAGATCACCGAGCGGGCGCTGGCCCACCTTCGGGGCGAGGCGGTCGTGCTCGGGGGAGGGGTCGCCTGCAACGACCGCCTCCGGGGCATGGTCCGGGAGATGGTCGAGAGCCGAGGAGGGGCGACCTACGCCCCTCCGCGCTCCCTCTGCGTGGACAACGGGGCGATGATCGCCTGGACCGGGTTCCTCGCCCACCGGGCCGGACAGTCGGTCGGCGTGGAGGGCTCGGCCGTCGCCCCGCGACAGCGCACCGACCTCGTCACGACGCCCTGGCGGGGAAGCTAGGAGTCCGACGATGGACGTGGACGTGCTGGTGGTCGGCGCGGGGCCCGCCGGCTCGACCGTCGCCGAGCAGCTCGCGCGCCGGGGCCACGGGGTGCTCGTCGTCGAAGAGCACCCGCGGGTCGGAATCCCGGTGCAGTGCGCCGGTCTGGTCTCCCAGCGGGTGCTGTCGCTCGCCGGCTCGAACGCCCTGGTCCGGACCGCCGTGCGAGGGGCCACGGTCTTCGGGCCGTCCCTGGGCGCGGTCTCGTTCAAGGCGGCGGAGCCTCGGGCGTTCGTCATCGACCGGGGGGCGCTGGATGTCCATCTCGCGGACCGGGCCGCCCGGGCCGGGGCCGAGTTCCGTACCTCCACGCGGTTCGACCGGCTCGCCCGGACCGAAGGAGGACGGAACGTGGTGCAGCTGACCGGGCCGGACCGGGCCTCCCTCGAGGTACGCGCCCGCCTGGTCGTCGGGGCCGACGGGGTGAGCAGCGCCGTGGCGCGCGCGTTCCGCCTCCGTCGACCGGTCGAGATCCTGCCCGCCTTTGAAGCGGAGTTTCCCCGCGCCCCGGGGGATGCCGAGACGGTGGAGGTCTACCTCGGCCGTTCGATCTCCCCCGGACTGTTCGGCTGGTGGATCCCCGACGGTCAGGGGGGCGCCCGCGTCGGCGTGGCGGTCGATGCGGACGGGACCCCGGCCCGGGTCTACTTCGAGCGCCTCCTCGTCCACCTCGAGCGGCGGTTCGGCCAGGCGCTCGTCAGCCCGACCGCCTTCCTGGTCTCCGGTATTCCGGTCGGGCTGATCCCCCGGGCGCACGGGCCCGGGGTGCTGCTGGTGGGCGATGCGGCCGCCCAGGTCAAGCCCCTCTCGGGGGGCGGAATCTACACCGGCATGCGGTGCGCGCAATTGGCCGCCAGCGTCGCCCACGAAGCGCTGGCCCGCGGCGACCTGAGCGCAGGGGCCCTCGCCGCCTACGACCGGGCCTGGCGGGCCGAGCTCGGGGAGGAGTTCCGTCGGGCGCTCTACCTGCGTCGGGTCTTCCAGCGACTCAACGACGCCGACCTTGACCGGCTGGTCGCGGCGCTCCAGGGCTCCCGCCTCGCCGCGACGATCGTAGCGTTCGGGGACATCGATTTCCCGACCCACGTCGCGCGCCAGCTACTCCGCCAGTCCCCCTCGTTGGTGCGGCTCATGCCGAAGGCGCTCGGCGCGTGGGTCTCGCCCGGTACCGGTCAGGTGCCGGCCCTCGAGTTCGAGCGGCGGAAGTAGAGCCACGCCCCCGCCGCGACCAGGACGACGCCGGCGCCGAGCAGCCCGTAGAGAACGTAGGAGAAATCGTTCGAGCTGACCAGCACGCTGGTCTCGGGAAGGATCCCCGAGACCCCCAGCGTCGTGAGGTTCACGTCGACCGTCCCGTTCGGCCCCGAGGTCGCCGCGCTCCACTGCGCCGCGGTGAACCAACCCCGGGAGGCCAGGTGGTACGACGTCCCGTTCTCGACGAACGCGAGGGCGGTCCGCACCGCGAACGTCCCACTCGGCGTCGAATCCCCCGATTGCACCGCGAGGGAGAGCGGCTCGGTCTCGCCCGAGGCCAGGGTGCCGAGCGACTCGTTGACCTCGAGGCCCGAGGTCGTGGCATTGGACAGGAGCGGCGCCGACGCGACCTCGACCTGGGAGGTGGCGTTGCCGGGGAACGCGTTGAAGGCGTAGATCCCGACGGTGAGCACGGTCGTGCTCATCGCCGCGCCGAGCGGGTCGTGGACGTTCATCGAAATCGCCCCGCCCGCCCCTGGGTTCAGCTCGGCGCCGGTCAGGTTCTCGAGGAAGAACCGGTCGAGCGCGATCGGCAGCGTCGGGGCGCCGGCCGCCTCGGCGGCGGGCGAGACGGCCGACGCGACCAGGAGGACCGCGACCGCGAGGAGCGCTGCCGGTAGCGCGAATCGAGCGAGCGGAGCCCGGCTAGGCACCGCGCTCCTCCGGGTACCGGCCGCTCTCCGCGAGCTCGATGAGCCGACGGATCCGCATCTCGGCCTGGTGCCGGCCCCGGCGTCCGCCCACCCCGAGGAACCCGGTCCCCACCCCGGGCGAGGTCACCCAGGGGCCCCGCGAGGCCTTGTACAGGGCCCGGGCCAGGGCCCGGGGGTGGCCGGTCATCGAGACCGCGTCGAGGTCCGCTCGGAACTCCTCGCGCGTCGTGAGACGGTCCGCGCAATAGGCCAGGATCGGGTCCCACCGCATCATCCGGGCGAGGGTCCGGATGAACGTGAGGTACCGCCCGTCGAGCTCCCGGACGTGGCCGAGCTCGTGGGCGACCACGGCGGCCATCTCGGCCGGGGTGAGCCGGGCCAACAGGCCCTCCGAGAGGAGGATGACGTCGCGGCGCCGGACGAGCCGCGGGCCGCCGCGCTCGAGCAGCGTGAACGTGAACGCGTTGGGGGCCCCGGAGGAGAAGGCGAGCAGCGAGGTCGTCGCTTCCGGCGGGAGCACTCCCTCGGGCCAGGCCAGCGGCCGGGTCTGGAACAGGATGACGAAGCTCCGCCCGACGACCTGGCTCAGCACGAAGGCAACGAGGAACACTCCGAACGCCCCCACGGCGCCCGCGACCCACCACCAGGCGTACCGCGGGGCGAAGAGGAGGAGGGGGGAGTGGAGGAGCGCGACGACCGCGCTCATCCCTCCGTCCGTGAGGACCCAGATGAGCCCGGTCGTCGCGAAGACCGCCCAGAAGCCGAGGAAGAGGGCGGCGAGACGAAAGACGACCGGAGACGCGGAGCGCCGGTAGGCGAACAGCAACCCCACCCCGACGGCCACCCACAGGAGGATGGGAAGGTCGAGGAGCGCCACGGGCGCGGTTCCCATGAGTGACTCCGGCCGTTCAGGGCAGCCCGAGCCGACGGCGGAGCTCGTTCTCCTCGGTGGGTTTCAGCTTCGCGATCTCCTCGTTCAGGTGGACCACTCCGGCCGGGCCGAACATCGCTACGACGCCTCGGAGGAGATTGAGCAGGTATTTCTGCTCAACGTCGCCGGCCCGGTAGACGTACCGCTCCCCGCCCCGACAGGTCTCGCGCCGTCGCTTGACGAGCCCCTTCTCATGCAGGCGGGAGAGGATGGTCGCGACCGTGGTGTAGGCGACCTTGACCCCCCGGTCGGCCAGGGCGCGCCGCACATCGCGCGCGGGACCCTCGCCCAGGTCCCGGAGGGACGTCATTACCTCCGTCTCGAGGGACCCGAGCACCACCACTCCGGGCGAACCACGGGCGCCCCCCCCTTAACGGGTGTGTCGGACGCGAACGTACCAGTACTTACCAAACGTACGTCGCCGCCGAGGGGGTACGGCCCCCGCGCAAGAGCTTATGGCCCGGCCCCCCTCGCGCCGGTGTGCCGGCCGTTCCGGGGCGCCCTGAGAGCATCCTCGACCTCGTGGGGAACACCCCGGTGGTTCCCCTCCGGCGGGTCGGCCAGGGGGTCCCGTACCGGATCCTCGCCAAGCTCGAGTACCTGAACCCGGGGGGCTCGGTCAAGGACCGGATCGGACCCGCGATGATCGACGCGCTGGAACGCACCGGCCAGCTGAGGCCCGGCGGCACGATCGTGGAGGCGACGAGCGGCAACACCGGCGTCGGGCTAGCGATGGTCGCGGCCGTGCGGGGGTACCGGGTCGTCTTCGTCCTGCCGGACAAGATGAGCACCGAGAAGATCCGCCTCCTGCGGGCCTTCGGGGCCCGCGTGGTCGTGACGCCGAGCGGCCTTGCCCCGGACCACCCGATGAGCCACTACTCGGTGGCGCGTCGGCTCGCGCAGGAGATCCCCGGTGCCTGCTACCCCAATCAGTATGAGAACCCGGAGAACGCCGACGCCCACTACCGTTCGACCGGGCCCGAGATCGACCGCGACGGAGGGCCGGAACTGGCGGCGGTCATCGCGACGGTCGGCACCGGGGGGACCCTGAGCGGGGTCGGACGCTACTTCAAGGAGCACCGCCCGAGCGTGAAGATCGTCGCCGTCGACCCGGCGGGCTCGGTCCTGGGCCCGTACTTCCGCACCCGCACGCTCGGCCGGGCCGTCCCGTACCTCGTCGAGGGGATCGGGGAGGACATGATCCCGAAATCGATCCACTTCCAGTACATGGACGAGTTCGTCGAGGTCAACGACCAGGAGTCCTTCCAGATGGCCCGTCGGCTCGCCCGGGAGGAGGGGATGTTCGTGGGAGGCTCGTCCGGCTCGGCGGTCGCGGGCGCGCTCCGCTGGCTCTCCAAACGGCCGCTGCCGGACGGGGCGACGGTCCTCGTGGTCCTGCCCGACTCCGGGGACCGGTACCTCTCGAAGTTCTACTCGGACGACTGGATGCGGGAGAAGGGACTGCTCGACGTCGGGGCGACCGCGCGCGACCTGCTCGCGCGCAAGGCGACCCCCGCGATCGTGGCGGCCGACCCCACCACGGTCGTTCGCGACGCGCTGCAGCTCCTGAGGCATCACGGGATCACGGCGATGCCGGTGCTCGCCGGCTCGCAGAACGTCGGCAGCGTGCAGGAGGAGGAGGTCCTCCGCCGCAGCCTGGCGGACGAGACGGTGCTCCTGCGCACCGTCCAGTCGATCCTGCAGCCCCCGTTCCCGGAGGTCTCCACGGACGCCCCGGTCTCGGACCTCCTCCATCGTCTCAAGGAGGAGCGGACCTTGCTGGTCCGCGACCCGGCGACCGGCGCGGCGGTCGGTGTCCTTACCCGCCACGATGTCGTGGCCTACCTCTCTGAGCAGGGAGGAGCGCATGCGACTTAGGACGCGGGTCATCCACGACGGGCAGCCGGTCGACGCCGCGACGGGGGCGGTCAGCCCGCCGATCTACCTCTCGACGACCTTCCGGCAGAGCGCGCCGAACGTCCACCAGGGATACGTCTACAGCCGGTCGGGAAACCCGACGCGCGCCGTCCTCGAGTCGGCGCTCGGCGCGCTCGAGGGCGGGGCCGGCGCTCTCGCCTTCTCCTCCGGCCTCGGGGCGCTGACCACGCTGCTCGAGTCGATCCCCTCCGGCCGACGGGTCGTCGCCGTCAACGACCTGTACGGGGGGACCTGGCGGCTCTTCGAGCACCACCGTCGCCAGTTCGGTCTCCAGGTCGACTACGTCGACCTGTCGGACCCGGATGCCCGGGATGCGGCGCTGGAGCAGCCGGCCGACGTCGTGTACGTGGAGACCCCCACCAACCCGCTGATCCACCTGGTCGACCTCCGGGCGACGGTCCGCGCGGCGCGTAAGGTCCGGGCCCGGGTCGTCGTCGACAACACGTTTGCCACCCCCGTCCTCCAGCGGCCCATCGAATTCGGCGCGGACCTCGTACTGCACTCGACCACCAAGTTCCTCGGGGGACACTCGGACGTCGTGGGGGGCGCGCTGGTGCCCCGTACCGCGAAGGAGCTCACCGAGCTGGCCTGGCTGCAAAACGCCGTCGGGGCGGTGCCCAGCCCCTTCGACTGCTACCTCGTGCTCCGCGGGCTGCGGACGCTGGCCGTGCGGATGCGCGCCCACGGCGAGAGCGCCCGGGCGGTCGCCGAGGTCCTCGAGGGACATCCTAAGGTCCGGTCGGTCCACTACCCGGGACTCGCCTCCCATCCGCAGCACGTGCTGGCACGACGCCAGATGGACGGGTACGGGGGCATCGTGAGCGTGGACCTCCGGTCCGGCCGGAAGGGGGCGCTCCGGTTCCTGCGCGGTCTATCGATCTTTACGCTCGCGGAGAGCCTCGGCGCGGTCGAGTCGCTCGTCGACCACCCGGCCTCGATGACGCACGCGAGCGTGCCCCGCGCCGAGCGCGAGGCCCACGGTGTCACCGACGGACTCCTCCGCCTCTCCTGCGGCATCGAGGACCCGGCCGACCTCGCCGACGACGTGCGCCGGGCGCTCCGGAGGGTGTAGCGTGCGTCGCTTCACGGTCTACGACTCGATGGCGCGGGAGGTGCGGGCGTTCGCCCCCCTCGTCCCGCCGCGGGTCGGCCTGTTTGTCTGCGGCCTCACCCCCTACGCCGAGGCCCACGTCGGGCACGGCCGCGTCTTCGTCATCTTCGACATGGTCGCCCGGGCCCTGCGGCACTGGGGCTATCGCGTCCTGTACGTCCAGACGGTGACGAACGTCGACGACAAGGTGATCGCCCGGGCGGCCGAGGAGGGGGTCGACCCCCTCGAGCTCTCCGACCGCAACGAGCGGGAGTTCCTTGAGAGCATGGAGCAGCTCGGGGTCCGGTCGGTCAACTACTACGCCTACGCGACCGACCACATCCCGGATATCCTCGCCCAGGTCCAGGCCCTGATCGACCGCGGCTTCGCCTACGTGGCCGTCGACGGCTCGGTCTACTACTCCGTCGCGAAGTTCCCCGCCTACGGCCGTCTCTCGGGACAGCGGGTCGAGGCGCTGAAACCCGGCGCCCGCGTGGAGGCCGACGAGCGGAAGCGGGCCCCCGAGGACTTTGTCCTCTGGAAGGCCGCGCGACCGGGCGAGCCGACCTGGGAGAGCCCGTGGGGCCCCGGGCGCCCGGGCTGGCACATCGAGGACACGGCGATCACCACCCGGGTCCTCGGGCCGCGCTACGACCTCCACGGTGCCGGGCTCGACCTGATCTTCCCCCACCACGAGGCCGAG
>JASHTC010000145.1 GCA_030040755.1 Thermoplasmata archaeon
CGACCGCTCGACGGGCGAGCGAGGCCGCGACCCCCAGCTCCACGCCCTCGTACTCGGGACGGAGGGCGCCCTGGGAGAGGTAGAGGACCCGGGTCAGGTCGGGGGGACGCAGTGGGCGGATCAGCCCGGTGAGGAGGCCGCGCATCTCGAGCCGCTTCGAGGTCGCCTCGAGGCGCTCGTAGGCGGCGGCGAGCTCAGCGAACCGCACGGGCGGCCCCGGCCTCCACCGACGCGCGGAGTCGCTGGAGGTTGGCGTCGACCCTCCCCCCCACGAACGTGGAGTTCCCGCAGACGAAGAACGTCGCCCCGGCCTCCGCGGCGGCGCTCGCCGTCTCCTCGGTGACGCCCCCGTCGATCGAAAGGTCCGCGGCGGAGCCGATCGCGTCGAGCTGCTGACGGGCCGCGCGCAGCTTCGGGAGCGCCTCGGGGAGGAACTGCTGGCCGGAGAAGCCGGGGTGGACGCTCATCACGAGCACCTGGTCGAGGGAGGGCACCCAGGGGTCGATGGCGGAGTACGGCGTATCGGGTCGGATCGCCGCCCCCACGGCCGCGCCGGTCGCCCGGAGGGCCTCGACCGTGGCCTTCGGGTCGCGGGTCGCCTCGAGATGGAAGACGAGCGTATCCCCGCCCGCCTCGCGGAACACCGGAGCGTAACGCACGGGGTCGGAGATCATGAGGTGGATGTCCAGCGGGAGCCGCGTGCGACGGCGGACCGCGTGGACCAGCGCCGGCCCGAAGGAGATGTTCGGGACGAAATGGCCGTCCATCACGTCCAGGTGGAACGCCCCGGCCCCGGCGGCTTCGGAGGCCCGGATCGCCCCAGCGAGGTCCGCGAAATCCGCGCTCAAGAGCGAGGGGGCCAAACGTCGTTCTGGCCGGCGGTTGTGCACGCGCGTCCCATCTCGTAAGACTATAAATACCACCTTCGGGCTGCCGTGTCCAACCTCCACACGGGGGAATCTAAGCCATGGAAGAAGAACAGAAGACGCCGGCCCAGCCGCAGCGCTGGGCAGGACGGAGAGGCGCCTCGACGGCAGCGGCGGCCGCGATCTTGATCGTGGTCATCGTCGTGGTCGGCGCCGGGGGATATTTCGGGCTGAACGCGGCGACGCCCTCGTCTACTGCGGGCCACACCTCGACCGGCTCGACCAAGACGTGCCAGCCGGAGACCTCGGCCTACTGTAAGAATCAGACCGTCACGACGAACCCGAATGACGTAGTTTTGACAGTTCCTTATCAAGCGGGATATGGCGAAACGATCGGTCAGGTCGCGCAGGGAACGAGCGTTCCCGCCTCGCTGTCGGTCTCGGGCCATGAGTCCGTCAACACCTGGACGGTCAACTGGGGAGACAGCGCGGTCAACACCTCGACCAGCCCGCTCCTGACTCACGTTTACACGGGACTTGGGGTCTATGTGATCAGCGGCTCGGCCCTGGTCGGTACGACGACCCACATCGGGACGGGATACCTGTTCCCGATCGAGGTCACCCCGTCGATCAGCACCTCGACGGCCGGGACGTTCCCGACCCTCTCGGCCACGCTGGCGAACGGCACCGGGTCCACCTCCTTCAATGAGCCTTGGATCACCGGCCCGGGCACGTTCACCCTCAACGTGACCATCACGGGCCAACCCTCCGACACGGCGTGGGTGACGAACGCGATGACCCTGACCCAGGTCACGGGCAGCGGCACGCTCACCACGACCACCCCGAGCGGGTATGCGAACGGCGTCGCGGGCACGCTCGCCGTCAGCACGCCGGGCGAGTACGTGGTCTCGGCCGTCGGTCCGATCGAGAACGTGCTGAGCCACCAGATCATCTACCAGAACTACACCTGGGGCATCTACGTCTCCTCGACGTCGACGGGCTACGCCGCGGGATGCGGCTCGTGCAGCAGCTTCACGACCCACCCCGTCAGCGACCCGCACCCGGGCACGATCGACAGCTACGAGGTCGTTCCGGGCGGCGCGACCAGCATCGACCCCGCGGTGGACTACGAGTCCGTCGGCTACGAGGTCATCGGCAACATCTACGAGAGCCTCGTCTACTACAACGGGAGCTCGAGCTCGTCGTACATCCCTGAGGTCGCGACCTGCGTCCCCGGCACCGCGCAGTGCCAGACCCTCTACGGGACGAGCCTGATCACCGACGGGAACGCCTCCAGCGCTCCGGGCGGAGCGTTGAACGGTCTCCCCCAGTACTGGACGTTCGTGATCGACAAGAACGCGAACTTCTACGACCCCTCGACCGGGGTCTCCTGGGGGGTCTACCCGACGGACGTCATGGCGTCCGTCGCGCGGACGATCGCCTTCTCGATCCTTCCGTTCTTCGGGGCCAACCCCGGATGGATCCAGACCCAGGCGCTCCTCTCGGCGGGGAACTCCACCTGGGACTCGGGGGTCCACGCCACCTTCAACACGACCGGAGCGAACATCCTCGGCTCGATGTTCATCAACAACAGCGCCTACTGTCCGGCGGCGGCGATGAGCGGTGAGCACGGCTGCATCACCTTCAACGCCTCCGGCAGCGACCGGGACTGGCCGTTCTTCCTCGAGCTGATGTCCGACTTCGACGGCGGCGCGGTCGAGCCGTGCGGCTGGTTCGGATACATGGCCGCGGGCGCGCCGGGCTTCACGACCAGCGCCAAGGACGGGGACGGGCCGTGCCTGCTGCCGGACGGCGGCACCACGACCAACGGCACCGCCTGGTCGAGCTACCTGGCCTCGATCACCCCGCTCGGCTCCACGGGCTTCCAGGCGTGGGACACCTTCGAGGCGAACGGGATCAACACCCCGAACGTCTTCACCGACACCCGGTTCACGGGAGTCGGCTCGGGCCCCTACTACCTCGCGAGCCTGAGCCGAGGGGTCGGCTACGTCCTCGAGGCGAACCCGGCCTACGCCCAGCCGAACTGCGCGGGCCTGTCCTGGTGCGACCCGGCCCCGGGCACCTACGCCCACACGGTGAACGTCTTCTGGGAGCCGACCGACCAGGTGGGCATCCAGGAGTACATCCAGGGCAAGGCGGACTTCGCGGGCATCCAGACCCCCGAGATCCCGACCATGCTGAACCTGGAGGCGACCGGCAAGATCGGCATCCTCACCCTGCCGACGATCAGCGTGTTCTTCGACCCGATCAACTTCGAGGTCAACACGAAGATCATCGACCAGTACTACACCGGGTCGGTCAACATCCCGGGGAACTACAGCGGCGCGAGCAACTTCTTCTCGTACGTCGGCTTGCGTCAGTTCCTGGTGAACGCGTTCCCGTACACCCAGGACCTGCAGCAGGTGCTGACGGTGGACGGGATCTCGCTGGGCTTCAACTTCGGTGGGGCCATCCCGCGGTACATGGGTAACTACTACCCGACGAACGTGACGTGGCCCGCCGGGCAACCGAATACGAACCCGGCGGACGTCGGAGGTGCGGCGTGGTGGTGGGCGCAGGCGAACTCGCCGACGAGCCCGTACTACGACCCGTTACTGGCGGCGTGTACGGTCTCGAGCCCGTGTACGTTCCCGGTGGGAGGCGAGCAGGCCGACACGGTCCAGAACGGCCAGTTCCCGCTCTG
>JASHTC010000146.1 GCA_030040755.1 Thermoplasmata archaeon
GCCCCCTCGCTCTGGCGCGAGCTCGAGTTCGCCTACGTGGCGACCCGCCTCAAGGGACGGCCGACGTCGGCGGGTTACCTGGCCCGGGCCGCGCTCGTCGAGCCGTACCGCTGGCTCGGCACCCCCGAGGCCGCCTCGATCGCCGTGGGCGCGCCGTGCCGACCCCTCGTGCTGCGGCTCCCCCCGGACGACCCGGAGTACCAGGTCGTGACCCGCACCACCGAACATCTTATCCTCCGTCCGGCTCGCCCCCGCGGCACGGGTCCTTCCCCATGAAGTACGACGAACTGTACGCGCTCCTGCGCCGCCGGGGCGTCCTCTGGCCCTCGGCCGAGATCTACGGGGGCGCCCAGGGCCTCTACGATTACGGCCCGCTGGGCACCGCGCTGAAGCGGCGGCTGGAGGAGGCCTGGGCCGCCTGGTTCGTGGGCCTCTCCCCCGATTACTACCTGGTCGACCCCGCTGAGATCCTCCCCGAAGCGGTCGTCCGGGCGTCGGGCCATCTGGAGAACTTCACCGACCCGGAGGTCACCTGCGAGTCGTGCCATTCGGTCTTCCGGGCCGACACGATCCTGGAGAAGGTCCGCCCCGAGGGGGTGGACGGCATGACCCCGGCCCAGATCGGGGAGGTCGTCCGAGCGAACCAGCTGAAGTGCCCGAGTTGCGGGTCGGTCGAGCTGAGCGTGCCCGTGCCGTTCAACCTGATGTTCGCGACGAGCTTCGGCGTGACGGGTAAGGAACGGGTCTACCTGCGGCCCGAGACCGCGCAGGGGAGCTACCTGTCGTTCCCCCGCATGTGGGACGTCGGCCGCCACGCCCTGCCGCTCGGCATCGCGGTCATCGGGAAGGCCTACCGCAACGAGATCGCACCCCGGCAGGTGCTATTCCGGATGCGGGCCTTCACGCAGGCCGAGCTCCAGATTTTCTTCGACCCCGCCGGATTCCCCGTCCCGTTCGACCGGGTGCGGGAGGAGCGCCTCCCGGTCCTTCGGGTCGACCGCCGCCAGCACGGCGAGGAGACCCCCGAGCTCGTCCCGGCCGAGGCGCTGGTGCGCACGGGGGGGATCCCGGAGTTCTACGTCTACCATCTCGTGCACACGTACCGGTTCTACCGAGACGTCCTCGGCTATCCGGCCGAGCGGATCCGCCTGTTCGAGAAGTCCGATGCGGAGCGGGCGTTCTACAACAAGATCCAGTTCGACGTCGAGGTCCACCTCGAGAGCCTGGGCGGGTTCAAGGAGCTGGCGGCGGTGCACTACCGGGGCGACTACGACCTCTCCCGGCACAGCCAAGGTTCCGGCAAGGACCTTTCGGTCCACCCGACCGGGCGAAGCCCGCTCCTCCCGCATGTCCTCGAGCTGACGTTCGGGGTGGACCGGAACCTCTGGGGCCTCGCCGACCAGCACCTGACCCGGGAGGGGGAGCGGACCCTCTGGAGGCTGCCGTCCTTCCTTGCCCCGGTGGCCGTGGGGGTCTTCCCGCTGATCGCGAGGGACCACGCCCCGTTCGCGCGGCAACTGGTCGACGAGCTCGCCGCGGCCGGGGTCGCGGCCCAGTACGACGAGAGCAGCTCGATCGGGAAGCGGTACGCGCGCATGGACGAGGCGGGCGCCCCGTTCTGCGTGACCGTGGACCGCGACACGGTCGCTGACGGACCCGCCCGCGGGACGGTCACGTTACGAGCCCGCGACTCCCGAAGCCAGGAACGGGTCCCGGCCTCCGAGCTCGCGGCTCGGCTCTCCGCGTCGCTTCGGCCGCCCCGGCCTCGCCGAGCCTAACGAGCGGGGGGGAAGGCCCCTATCCGGGCGCGCGGTCGATCAGTCCTCGCCCGCGCAGGTGCTCGAGCACGCGCCGGGTCGAGTCGTCCACGGAGGTGACGGAGGTATCCACCGTCAGTTCCGGGTTGAGCGGCTCCTCGAACGGGTCGTCCACCCCAGTCACGTGGGGCACCACCCCCTCGGCGTTCCGGCGGTAGATCCCCTTCGGGTCCCGCTGCCGGCAGACCTCGATCGGGCAGTTGAGCCAGACCTCCTCGAACCGCGGCCCGACCTCGGAACGGGCGGCCTGGCGCGAGGTCTCGTAGGGCGTGATCATCGCGACCATGACGGCGACCCCGTTGCGGGCCAGCAGGTGGGCCACGTAGCTGACCCGCCGCGCGTGCACCTCCCGGTCCCGCCGGGCGAACCCGAGCTCCGGAGAGAAGACGCGCCGCAGCTCGTCCCCGTCGAGGACCTCGACCTTCCAGCCCCGCGCCCGAAGCTGGGCGGCCGCGGCCCGGGAGAGCGTCGTCTTTCCGGCTCCGGCCAGCCCCTCGAACCAGACGACGAAGCCACCGGGGTCGGAGGGCGCCGAGGCCGGCATCGCTCCCGCACCCTCCTCCGAGCGAAATACGTTTGCCGGCCCCCGGTCGGGGCGCCCCCGGGTTATCCGGCCTCGGGCATGGAACCGCGCGTACCGGTCGGCCGGATACGCGAATTTCGCGCACGCCGCGGCGTTGCGTGCGCAATTGACATCGGTTAATATCCCCCCACCGGTCCGAGGCGGCGCATGAGCGCTCCCGAGTCGACCCCCAGCGACCCCGCCTCCGCCGCTCCCTCCAGTCCCCCGCCCGCGACGGTCCGGCGAAAGCGAAGCTCGGCGGCCATCGTGGCCGTCGTCCTCGTCGTGCTCGTCGTGCTGGCGGCGCTCGTCGTGGGCTATGAGCAGGGCTGGTTCAGTACCAAAAAGGCGGCCGTGGGCGCCTGCCCGACCGGGGTCACGCTCCAGGGGAACGGAGCCCAGTTCGTGAACCCGCTCATCAGCCAGTGGGAGCCGCTCTACGCGGCCGCCACGGGCAACCAGGTGAACTATCCGGCGGGCGGGTCCGGGACCGGGTTCACCGAGTTCAACGGTACCTCGATTGATTTCGCGGTGACGGACGAGCCGATCGACCCCGCCCAGACGGCCGCCCTCCCCTCTCCCGCCCTGACCCTGCCCCTGGTCGGGGGCGCGCTCGCGATCGTCTACAACCTCCCCGGGGTGACCACGCAGCTCCACCTGAACGGTACGCTCATCGCCGACATCTACCTCGGAACCATCACGACCTGGAACGCGACCGCGATCCAGGCGGCGAACCCGGACGTCACCCTGCCCGACCAGACCATCCTCACGGTCCACCGGTCCGACGCGGCGGGGACGACGTACGTCCTGACCAACCTCCTCTCCGACGACAGTCCCACATGGAACACCACGGTCGGCCAGGGAATCTCTCCGAAGTGGCCGGCGGCCGCGGACCAGATCGCGGAGAAGGGCAACAGCGCGGTGCTGAGCTACGTCGAGAAGAACTCCTACACCATCGGCTACAGCGACCTGACGGACGTCCTCGACTCGAGCCCGGTCCCCCAGTACGCGGCGATCGAGAACCCCGCCGGGAACTGGGTCTCGCCCACCATCGCGGACACGACCTCGGCCATCCAGGACAAGCTCGCGACCCTCACGCTCCCCAGCTCGTCCGGCAGCTGGTTCGACGTGAGCCTGGTGAACGCCAAGGGGACGAACGACTACCCGGTCGCGACGTTCGTGTTCCTCTTCGTCTACCAAGCCCTGGACAAGGGGTTCGACCCGTCGGCGTCGAAGGCCCAGGTCATCGTGCAGTGGCTGGACTGGGTGATCTCGCCGTCCGCCCAGGCCTACGCCAACGACACGTCGCTGACGAGCCCCCTCTACTACGTGCCGCTGCCGAACGCGGTCGTCTCGGTCGACCAGACCGGGATTGCGTCCCTAACCTATAATGGGGCGGCCGTCCCAGCGTGTAGCTGAGGGGAGAGTCACGAACCGGGCTCCGGTGACCCGACCGAGGCCCGGGCAGCCCGCCCGGCGCCTGCGCTGGCTCCGACGTCTCGGGCAGGTCGTGCACGCGGGGACCGCGCTCCTCGCGGCGGGCCTGATCGGGCTCCTCGCGCTCCTCGCCTACGTCCTGGTCGAGTTCGCGGAACCCTCCATCCGGCGGTTCGGGTTCGGCTTTCTCTCGAGCTCGACGTGGGACGGCATCCACAACGTCTTCGGGGCCTGGCCCCAGATCGGGGGGACCCTCATCACGAGCGCGCTCGCCCTGCTGCTCGCGGTGCCGGTCGCACTAGGTTCCGCGATCTTCCTCTCCGAGATCGCGCCGTCGTGGCTCCGGTCCCCGGTCACCTACGCGGTCGACCTCTCGGCCGCGATCCCGTCGGTCGTCTACGGGTTCTGGGCCTACCTGGTCCTCGTGCCGCTGGACGCGCAGACGATCGAGCCCGGGCTCTCCTGGCTCTCGGGCGGGCGGGGACCGTTCAGCGCGCCCGAGCGGTTCACCGGCTCGGACCTGTTCACCGCGTCGATCGTGCTCGCCGTGATGATGCTGCCGACGATCAGCGCCCTCTCCCGGGAAGCGCTCCGGGCCGTTCCGCGGACCCAGCGGGAGTCCGCGCTCAGCCTCGGAGCGACCCGCTGGGAGGCCACCCGGATGTCGGTCCTGGGACCGGCGCGCTCCGGGATTCTCGCCGGGGTGATCCTCGGGCTGGGCCGGGCGCTCGGGGAGGCGATCGCGGTCACGATGGTCATCGGGAACATCCCGATCCTCCCGGGGACGGTCTTCTCGAGCGGGACGACCCTCGCGAGCTGGCTCGTCACCGGGTTTTCCGAGACGCCGCCGGGGCTCGAGCAGGACGCGCTGATCGAGCTGGGCGTGATCCTGCTCGTGGTCGCGATCCTCGTGAACGTCCTCGCGCGGCTGATCCTCGCCCGCTTCCGCGACCGGGAGGGGGAGGAACCTCCGCGCCCGCTCTGGCGGCGGCGTCGTCGCCTCCGGGGACCGCTCCTGCCGACGAGCGCCTCCGCACCGACCGCGACCCGGGTCCCGACCGGCTCGGCGTTCCTCCGCCGACGCCGGGCCCGTCGAGCCGTCCTCTGGGCGGCGATCGTCGTGACGGCCGGCTGCACGGTGCTGGTCGTATTGCCGCTCGCGAGCGTCGTCGCGACCGCCGCGCAACTCGGGGGCTCGGCGGTCCTCCAGCCGGGGTTCTACTCCGGCACGACCCCGATCGGGTGCAACGCGCGGGCCGGGGTCACCTGCCCCGTGGGAGGGATCGGGCCCGAGATCCAGGGCTCGCTTGTCATGCTCGGCCTCGCCGCACTGATCGCGGTTCCCGTCGGCCTCCTCGCGGGGATCTACCTCTCCGAGTACGGGCGCAACCGGTTCGGCCGCACCGTGAGCTTCGTCGCCGATGTCCTGACCGGCGTGCCCACCATCCTGCTCGGCGTGGTCGTCTACGTGGTCTTCCTGATGTCGTACCACGACGCGGCGCACAGCGCGCTCTCGGGCGGGGTCGCGCTGGGCCTCATCATGCTCCCGATCGTGACCCGCGCGACCGAAGAGGCGCTCCGGACGGTCCCGGTCGCGCTCCGGGAAGCGGCCCTCGCGCTCGGCTTCCCCCGGCACCGGGTCACCGGGCGGGTCGTGTTGGGGTGCGCCCGGGGAGCGCTGATCACCGGGATCCTCCTCGCCGGCTCGCGCGCCATCGGGGACGCGGCCGCCCTCCTGTTCACGGCGGGCGGGTCGAACTTCTACCTCCAGAACCTCACGACCCCGACCGCCTCCTTGCCGTGGTTCATCTTCCAGAACTTCAACTCCCCGTACCTCAACCTGCAGACCGACGCGTGGGGGGCCGTGCTCGTCCTCCTGCTCATCATGCTCGTGGTCAGTATCGGCGCGCGCCTCGCGGTTCGCCCCGTCGGCGACGCGGCCGGCGCGGGATGAGGCCGTGGCGACCAAGATCGAGACCCGCGAGCTGAACGCGTGGTACGGCCGACGGCAGGCGCTCTACGACGTCTCGCTCGCGATCCCGGAGGGCGAGGTGACGGCCGTCATCGGCCCGTCCGGGTGCGGGAAGTCGACCCTCCTCCGCTGCCTCAACCGCTTGCACGAGGAGACGCCCCGCGCCCGGGTATCGGGGGAGATCCTCCTCGACGGGGAGGACCTGATGCACCTCGACCCCGTCGCGGTACGGTTCCGCGTCGGCATGGTGTTCCAGAAGCCCAGCCCGTTCCCGAACATGTCGGTCTTCGAGAACGTCGCGGCCGGCCCGCGGCTCCTGGGGGTCCGGGGGAACGACGCCCTCGATGCGGCCGTGCTCGAGGCGCTCCAGCTCGCCGGTCTGTGGGAGGAGGTGGCGGACCACCTGGACGACCCCGGCACGAGCCTCTCCGGCGGACAGCAGCAGCGGCTCTGCATCGCGCGGGCGCTCGCCGTCCATCCCGAGGTACTCCTGATGGACGAGCCGTGCTCGGCGCTCGACCCGATCGCGACCAACAAGGTCGAGGCGCTCATCGCGACCCTGAAGGCCCGGTACACGGTCGTCATCGTGACCCACAACCTGGCTCAGGCCGTCCGGGTCTCCGACCGGACGGCCTTCCTCTACCTGGGGAAGGTGGTCGAGGTCGACCGGACCAGCCAGCTCTTCGGGAGCCCGCGGGAGAAGCTCACGGAGAACTACGTGACCGGCCGCTTCGGCTGAGGCGGTCCCGCTCCGTCGCCCGGGAGCCCGGGTCGGAGGGGGCGAGCGCCCCGGCGGCTTCCCTCCGACAACAACGGCTATATCGCGAGGCCCGGTAACTTAGCCTCGATGGCGGACGGTGGCACTCCCCCTCCCGAATCCCCGGGGCCGACCACGCCGCTCGCGGCCCGTCGCTCCCGTTGGATGGGCATGCAGTACGCCGACATCACCAAGCTGCGCGAGATGGCCGCCCGGCACGACCGGGCCGCGGCGCGCGCCCAGCAGCGGGTCGCCCGTCTCAACACCCGGATCGAGAAGCTCCGGCACCAGGCGACCCTCCTCCGGGAGAAGAGTCAGAAGGTGCTCGCGGAGATCCCCGACATCGAGCAGCAGATGGCCCAGCACGACCGGGACATCAAGGCCTCCACCGGCGGCCGACCCGGCGTCGCGGTGACGAGCGACGTCACGAGCCTCCACTACCGGGTCCGCAAGCTCCAGCAGAAGGTAGTGGACAAGCAGCAGAAGGCGCGCCACCTCGAGCTCCGGGCGGCCCAGAAGACCCAGAAGACGGCCGAGCTCAAGGTCAAGGTCGACCGGTACACGGAGTCCTCCCGCCTCGAGGAGCAGGAGGCGGCGGCGTTCCGGCAGCGGGCCGACCGCCTCCAGATGGTCACCGAGCAGGACGTGGCGTCGCATCTCGCGGCGACCGCGGTGCCCCCGAAGAGCCCGCCCGACGCCGCGAGCCCCCCGCCATGAAGCTGATCGTCACGGTCGGGATGCCGGGCTCCGGGAAGGACGAGCTGCTCGAGATCGCGCGCTCGATCGGCCTCGCCACGCTCAAGATGGGCGACCTCGTCCGGGACGAGACCCGGCGCCGGGGGCTCCCGCTCACGAGCGCGAACGTCGGCCGGGTCGCCTCCGAGGAGCGCGACAAGCACGGCGGCGGCGTCTGGGCCCAGCGGGCCCTGCCGAAGCTCACGGAGACCCGAATGCTCGTGGACGGCTGCCGCTCCGATACCGAGGTCACCGTCTTCCGGCACAACTTCGGCGACCTGTACGTCCTCGGGATCTTCGCCTCGCCCGAGACCCGGTACGACCGAATGAGCGCCCGGGCCCGGAACGATGACGGCCCCGGACTCCAGGAGTTCTTCGACCGGGACCGTCGGGAGCTCAAGTGGGGGATTGGGAACGCCTTCGCCCTCGCGGACGGCATGCTGGTCAACGAGGGACCGCTCGAGCAGTTCCGCAAGAACGCCCGGACGGAGCTCGAACGAATCCTGGCACGCAAGGACGACTAGGTGCTATCCCGGCCCGAGCCGGTCCGGCGCGGGCGACTCGTAGAGCGCCCGCACGCGCTCGAACCGCTCCCGGTCCACGACCACCGTCACCCGCCCGATCGACGCGGCGAGGCGCCGGGCATCCTGCACCAGATGCCGGTCCCGGGCCGCCGCGAACTCCCGCGACCCCTTGCCCCCGGCGACGGTCCGGTCCCAGTCGAGGGCGTACTGGTCCGCGGTGGCGGAAGCGGGCGGGCTCCGGGAGGCCCGGCGCTCGCGCACCGTCCGACGCACGAGCTCGACGTACCCGATGTGGTCCGTGAACATCGCGGCGGTCCGGTCCTCGCTCGGGTCGAGGGGCTCGACCGGGACTCCGCGGGCGTGGCCCCAGCGAAGGACTTCGACGAACGCCGGGTTCGGGACACGGACCTCGCCGAACCGGACGAGGCCACGGACCTCGCTCCGCTCCGCGGTCGTGAGGGGGACCACCGGTTCCGCGGAGGCCAGCACGAAGTACTCGACCAGCGAGCGAAGCTCGTCCGGCGAGGTCCCGAGGCCGATGGCCGCCGGCGGATGGGCCGCGAGCGCCTCCGCGAGCGGCCCGAGCTCGGAGGCGAGGCCCCGCACGGGGCCGAGCAACCAGACGTCTCCGCCGCCGGGGAGCCGGGCCGAGATCACGAGCCTTCGCGCTCCGACAGCTCTTCGAGCAGCGCGTCCGGGTCCCGCTGTCGGCGCAGCTCTCGGACGTTGAGGATCGGCAGGCCGCCGATCGAGGTGCGATGGATCGTCTCGGCGACCACGAACATCGCGTGGCCCTCGGCGACATGGGCGAGCCCGCGCAGGATCTCGGCCCGGTGCTGGGCCGTCCGCAGGCTCCCGACGCCCGTCAGGAGGATCTCGGGAGCGCGTGCGAACGCGTCGAACGGGGCCCGCACGGTCACGGTGACTTCGAGCCCGAGGCCGTCCAGCTGGTCGAGCACCCCGTCCCGCAACGGGTCGCCGGTCCGGGGGCGCGGGTGGTCGGGGGAGGGGCGGGGCGCAGCCCCCGTCCCGGCCCCGTCGGACCGGGCGGCGGGCGGCCCGGCGGCGGACCGCGGTCCGTCGAACAGTCCGATCGGGGAGATGATCGGCTGCCCGAGGAACGCCTCGATCCGCTCGACGATGTCGATCTCGGCCCCGGCGCCCTCCTCGTAGAGCTGAATGGCCCGGCGCGAGACGCCGGCGACCGACGCCAGCGCCCCCAACGACAGGCCGCGCGCGTCCCGCAGGGCGCGGAGGCGGTCCCCAGCGACCCGGGCGAAGATGCCGCCCGGGCTAGCGTACAGGAACGGCGGGAGCCCCTTCTCGAGGTACTCGCCGAGCGTCTCCTCCGTCACGATCGGGACGCCGTAGCGGGTGTAGACGACGCCGGCATCGAGCTCCGCGGCACCGGACGACTCCCCCACGATCAGCACCGTGGCTGGGAACAGGCGCCCCAGCTCGAGGAGGCGGGCCGCCTCGTCGGCGCCGAGCGCGTCGATGTTCTTGAGCACCTTGACGAGGAACAGGGTCGCGTCCCGCCGGCCCGCCAGGTCGAAGCTCGACGGACGGACGCCGTGCGTGTCCGCGACGTAGAAGCCGGCCCGCTCCAGCATCTCCCGGATCCGGTCGATCCGGCGTTCCCGCAACCGGGGCATCGCGCTTCCCCGATGGAATACGACTATCGCTCGTATAAAACAACCGTTGGTAGACTCTCTCGAGCCGGTTCTGGGCGATGAAGGGAACCCTCTTGCGGGACGGTCGTCTATAGCCGCCGTGCCCTCGCGGTTGCGCCCGGTGACCGGGACCCCGACGCTGGTGCTCGAGCCCGAGGACGCCGGCCCCCGCACCCTCCTCCTCGCGGACCTCCATCTCGGACTCGGGGCGAGCCGCGAGCGCCCGGGGGGACCGCCGGAGGCGGACGCCCGGCAGTTGGCTGAAAGCCTCCGCGTCACCGCCGAGGCCGTCGCCGCCCGGCGCGTGCTGGTCGCGGGCGACGTCAAGCACCCGATCGTCGGGACCCCCGTCCCCTTGCGCCCCGTGGTGTTCGACTTCTTTGCGACCCTCCTTTCGGCCGGCCTGGAGGTGGAGGTCGTGCTCGGGAACCACGATGTCGGGCTGGTGCGGCACCTCCCTCGGGAGGTCACGGTCCATCCCGCGAGCGGGGCCGTCCTGGACGGGGTGGGGGTCTTCCACGGCCACACCTGGCCATCCGAGGCGGTCCTCCGTGCGCCCACGCTCGTGGTCGGCCATCTGCACCCGGGCTTCCGGCTCGCCCCGAGCCCGGACGACCCGGTCGGCAAGCGCCGGTGCTGGGTCCGCCTCGAGCTCCCTCCGCCGAGTCCCCCCCGGACCCGGCACCGACCGCGCCATCTCATCCGAGCGCGCGAGGTGATCGTGCTCCCCGCCTACAACCCGCTCGCCGGAACCGAGGCCCTGAACCGCCAGCGTCCGGCGCGGGGGCGTACCTTCCTCTACCGCCGGTTCCTCTCCCAGGGGACTCCTCGCGCCTACCTGCTCGACGGCACCGACCTGGGAACGCTCACGGCGTCGGAGCCCCGCGGACGAGCAGGGCCCGCAGGCTCGCCGCATCCGTGACCGGCGGGGCGCACCGGTCCCCGAAGCAGACGAGGGCCCGCGCTGTCGCCGGGGTCGACGAGGCAGCGGCCTCGTCCGGGAGGGAGAACGGGGGCGGCGGCCGCTCCGCGAACACCGCACAGAGCGGTACCCAGGTCGTCCGGGCCACCCGGAGGAGGGAGTGGGCGGCGGGGCCGCTCCCCTCCACCACCACGGTGACCGGCTCGGTGGCCAGCCATCCCGCGGCGAGGGCCGCCCCGGACGCGAACAACCCACTCTGCGCCACCCGGGAGCCGATGGGCGCGAGCAGCGCGGCGGCTTTGTCCCGCCAGCTCTCGTCATGGACCAGGCCGCTCAACCGCAGGAAGGCGAGGGCCGCGCCGGAGTTCGCCGAGAGGTGCGGGCTGTCCTCCAGCGGGTAGCTCGGCTCGCTCAGCCCTCCGACCGAGGGTCCGTCGTAGAAGCGCGGGGAGAGGTCGCGCAGCAAGCCGTCCTCGCCCCGGTACTCCCGGTCGACGAGGCTCAGGAGCCGGGTCGCCGGACCGAGGTAGCGGGGGTCGGAGCGGGCGACCGCGAGCTCGAGGAGTCCGGCCGCCAGCGCCACCTGGTCCTCGAGGTGCCCCCGGCCGACGCCCTCTCCGCCCTCGATGCGGTGGGCCACGCCCGTCTCTTCGGAGTACGCTTGGGAGAGGAAGCGGTCCGCGGCCCGTTGCGCGTCCGCGACGATCGTCGGGTCATCCAGCACGAGCCCCGCGCGCGCGAACGCCCCGATGAACCCCCCGTTGATGTCGGCGTACAGCGCCCGGTCGACCGCCGGGGCCGGCCGGCGGCCCCGGGCCGCCTGGAGCTGCTCCACGACGTGGGCCAGCACCGGCGCCGGGCGCCCGGCGAACGGGAGCCCCTCCGCCGCCTCCCGGGGGGGGAGCATGCGGAACAGGACGTTCCGGTCGGGGTCGTGCGGCATCCGACCGTCGGTCCCGACCCCGAAGAATCGGGAGGCGAATCGGTACTCCTCGGCCGGAAGGACCTGCTTCAGCTCGGCCCGAGTCCACGTGAAGTACCCGCCGTCGTCACCGGGGGCGTTGTCGGCATCCTGGCTCGACCCGAACCCGCCGGCAGGATCGCCCAACACCGCGCGGACCCAGCCGACCGTGCCACGGATCACGTCGTCGAACCGGGGGTCCCCGAACCGCTGGGCCCCCTCGGTGTAGACCGCCAGCAACGCGGCGTTGTCCGCGCCCATCTTCTCGAAGTGCGGTACGTGCCAGCCCTCGTCGACCGAGTAGCGGTGGAACCCCCCGCCGACCTGGTCGTACATCCCGCCGTCCGCCATGCGCACGAGCGTCTCCCGCGCCCGCTCGTCGCTCAGCGCCCGGCGGTGGGCGCGGGCGTCCCAGAGGAGGAGCGAGACGGCGGTCGGGTGCGGAAACTTCGGCGCGGTCCCGAACCCCCCATGGGCCGGGTCGTAGCTCGAGTGGACGTCGGCGAGCACGGCCGCGAGCAACGCGTGCGCTTCGCGGCTGCCGCCGGTCCGGGCCGAACGCATCCGCTCGAGCGCCGCCTGCACGGCTTGCGCGTTCTCCCGGATCCGCTCCGGTTCCTCCTTCCATAGCCGCGCGACCTCCTGGAGCACGCGCCGGAACCCGGGCCGCCCGTGGCCATCCGTCGGGGGGAAGTACGTTCCTCCGAGGAAGACCTCCCCCTGGGAGGTGAGGAACGCGGTGAGCGGCCAGCCCCCCTCGCCGGTGAGCGCACCGACCTGACGCTGGTACCGTCGGTCGACCTCGGGGTTCTCGTCCCGGTCCACCTTCACCGCCACGAAGCTCTGCCCCAGGAGGTGGGCGACCTCGGCATCGGCGTACGTCCCCTCGTCCATCACGTGGCACCAGTGGCACCACGAGGCGCCGACGTCGAGGAGGATCGGACGCCCGGTCCGTCGCGCCAGCTCGAACGGTTCCGGCCCCCAGGGGAACCAGTCGATCGGCTGCTCGGCGGCCGAACGGAGGTACGTCGAGGACGACGCGGCCAACCGGTTCCCCTTCGCGGCGACCGGTCCCTCCGCCATGCCCGGTGTCGGGCCCGGGCCCTCTTACGGTTGTCGGGCGCGGGGGACCACGGCACGGCGGAAGCGTCGACGCGTAACCGGCTGACGAGGGCGTTACCGCCCCGGCGCTCGTTATAAAGGCCGCCCGAGTGCCCGGCCGGGACCTCGCCATGGAGATGCAACCGGGCCAGATGGCCTACGACCGGGCCATTACCGTATTCTCGCCCGACGGGCGGCTCTTCCAGGTGGAGTACGCGCGCGAGGCCGTCCGCCGCGGCGCGACGACCGCCGGCGTCGTCTACACCGGCGGGGTCGCTCTCATCGCGGACCGGCGGATCCCGAACCCCAAGCTCGCCGAGGCCGCGAGCCTCGAGAAGATCCACCAGATCGACGAGAACATCGCCTGCGCCACCGCCGGACTGGTCGCGGACGCCCGCGTCCTGGTCGACTACGCCCGCCTGGCGGCCCAGGTCAATCGGGTCACCTATTCGGAGCCGATGTCGGTGGAACTGCTCGTCCGCCGAATCTGCGACTACAAGCAGCAGTACACCCAGTTCGGCGGGGTTCGTCCGTTCGGCACGGCGCTCCTCGTCGGGGGCTACGACGACTCGGGGGTCCGCCTGTTCGAGACCGAGCCCTCGGGCTCCCTCACCAGCTTCAAGGCCGCCAGCACGGGCGGCAACAAGGGTCCCGTGATGGACCTCTTCGAGCAGAAGTACCGTCCGGGCCTCGACCGGGACTCGGCCATCCTGCTCGCGCTCGAGGGGCTCCGGGCGGGCCTGGACGAGGGCGGCAGCCTGGCCCAGGTCGAGGTCTGCACCGTCCAG
>JASHTC010000147.1 GCA_030040755.1 Thermoplasmata archaeon
CTGTGGCCGTCGGCCGAGGAGGTCCGCCGGATCGTCGAGGCGAGCCTGGCCCCGTCGATGTTCCGCGAGAAGTATGCGGCGATCGAGGTCGGGGACCGCCACTGGGAGTCCCTCCATCCCCCGGTCGGGGCCCGGTACGCCTGGTCGCCGGAGTCGACCTATCTGGCCGAGGCCCCGTACCTCCAGCTCCCGCCGCCGTGGCTGCCCCGGGACGGGCAGCTCGTGCGGGGGGCGCGGGCGCTCCTGGTCCTGGGCGACCGAGTGACCACCGACCACATCTCCCCCGCCGGCGAGATTCCCGCGGAGACCCCCGCCGGCCGGTACCTCGCCTCCCGCGGGGTCCCCCGGGCCGAGTTCAACACGTACGGAGCGCGTCGGGGACATCACGAGGTCCTGGTGCGCGCCACGTTCGCCAACGTGCGGCTCAAGAACGAGCTCGTCCAGCCGAGGGAGGGAGGGTGGACCCGCCACTTCCCCGACGGGGCCGAGATGACGGTGTTCGACGCGGCGCAGCGGTACCGGGCCGAGGGGACCCCGCTGCTCGTCTTCGCCGGGAAGAGCTACGGCCAGGGGAGCTCCCGGGACTGGGCGGCCAAGGGCCCCCGGCTCCTCGGCGTGGGGGCGGTGGTCGCCGAGAGCTTCGAGCGGATCCACCGGACGAACCTCATCGAGATGGGCGTCCTGCCGCTCTCCTACCGGCCGGGCGACTCCTGGGCCAAGCTGGGGCTCACGGGGCGGGAGTCGTTCGACCTCGCGCTCGTCCCCGGCGCCGAGCTGGGGCCGGGCGCCTCCGTCGAGCTGCGAGCGAGCGACGAGCACGGACAGAGCCGGTCCGTCCGGCTGGACGTGCGGCTCCACAACGCGACCGAGCTCGATTACTACCGCGCGGGCGGCGTCCTGCCGTACGTGATGGACCACCGGTTCGCGCGCTAGGTTGCCACCGAACCGGACGGCGGGGCGGCGAGGCTCTCCGCCGACCAGAGGGCGAGCGCCTCGACGCGCCGGAACGTCACGGTCCGGTCTCCCACCTCGGCGCGGGCCGCCTCGACCGCGCGCTGCAGCTCCTCGGGCGGGATGTGCATCGTGTGGCGGCTCGCGCCCCGGGCGAGCATGTCGAGCCGCCGTGCGACCGGCTCCGTGACCATCCGGTCGCTGACGACCGTCAGCCGGTCCGGCGGGACCTGGGCGAGGACCGCCCGCTCCTTGAGCGGGGGGCCTCCGCGGGCGCTCCCGGGCAGTGGGTATCCCCGCTCCGCGAGGATTCGGTAGACGACGCGACGCGCGGCCTCCTGTTCGGGGGTCCGCCGCTCGCCCTCCCCCGGACCGGGGCGCACGAGGGCGAACGCCCCGAACCGACCGACCCGGGTCGCCTCCCGCAGCGCCACCACGGGTTCGTCCAGGAGGTGGAGCACGTGGACCAGCAGGCTCGCGTCGACGCTCCCCGAGGCGAACGGCAGCCGGTAGGCGCTCCCCCGAACGAGCCGGACGAGTCCTTTGTTCCGGGCCTGGGCCAGCATCCCCCGGGAAGCGTCCACCCCGGTGACCTGGAAGCCCCGCTCCCCGAGGGGGACCGCCACGCGGCCGGTCCCGACGCCGACCTCGAGCAGGCGGCGGACCTGCTGCTCCCGCAGCACCCGCCCCACCTCCCCCAACGTCGCGGGGTCGATCGGGTCGCGCGTCGCGTCGTAGGCCGGTGCGATGGTATCGAAGTCCCGGGGGACGGAGTCGAGCGGCATCGGAGGACCCCCCAGTCCCCACCGGTATTTCTGGACGGCCCCGAGCGGACCCCTATCCCGCGCGGAGCGGCTTGCGGAGGGTCAGCACCGACTCCCGGAGCCGGAACCCGCGTCGCTGGCCCGACCGCCGATCTCGGACCACCTCGAACGCCTCGACCTCGAAGCCGGCCTGCGTGGCGAGGCGCGCGAAGATGAGGTCGCCGGGCACGTACGTCCCGGCGATGAGCGAGTCCCCGTTGACCACCACGAACCGGGCGCCGGGACGCAGCGCCCGGAACACCGCCCGGGTCACGGGGACCAGGTCATCGAAGTACTTGGCCACGACCGCGGCCATGTCGCTCCGGCGGTACGACCCCTTCGAACGGACGTTCCGCTCGATCTCCCGGGTCACCGAGGCGACCCACGGGTCGTCGCGCACCGCGGGGGAGGGCCGGTGGTGCGCGGCGACCGAACGGGGGATATTGTCGCAGGCGACCATCGTCCCCCGGAGCCGGGCGAGCTCGTCGTACGACCGGACGAAATCCATCCAGGCGAGGTCGATCTTGTAGTTCATGACGTAGTCCATCCCGTTCACGTACGGCGGGCTGGTGACCGCGAGGTCGACGGAGCCCTCGGGGAGCGAGACGGCGGCAAAGCTCTCGAGATGGATCTCCGGAGGCGGGCCCCAGGTCCCCCGGTCCCGTTGGAGGAGCTCGAGGTCCTGGCCGACGGCGCGAGCGCGCGCCCGGAACAAACGGAACGGGGTCGTGGCGTCGAGCCCGGCCTTCGTCGTGTACCCGAGGCACGGGGCGCGCTTGAGATGGCTCGAGTCGACCAGGATGCTCGCGAAGACCAGCTGGAGCAGGAGGCGCACCGGCCCCTCCGGCGTCGCCCAGACGTTCTCCTTGAGCCGGAGGAGGGACCGAAGGACCGCCGGGTCGAACTGCCGCGCTGTCTCGCGCAGGAACGGCGGGGCGATACGGGAGACTCCCCGCCGCCTCAGCACGCGATCCACGTGCGAGCCGAACGCGGCGGGGTCGACCTCCCACGTCCCCTTGGCCCGAGCGACGAACGCGGCGATGGGCATCAGGTCGGCCCCGATGCCTCGGGCGCCGAGCCGGCGCGCCGTGGTCGGCACGGTCCCGCTGCCGCAGAACGGGTCGAGGACGGTCGCGCCCGGTCCGGCCCCGTACTTTCGGCAGACCTCCTCGACGAAGCCGGCGGAGAACCCCTGGACGTAGGGCCACCAGCGGTGGACCGGGAGCTTCTCGTTGGGCGCGAACTGGATCTTCGTCGGGACCTGCGCGACGCGGAGGGCGAACTCCCGCTCAAACTCCCCGACGAACCAGGCCGGCCCGCGAAACGCGGGAGACGCAGGGTGGTCCGAGGAGAACCGGCTCAGCGCCCAGAGTCCCCGACCGTGGCGGGCGATCGCTCGCTCGGCCACGAGACGCTCCAGGCCTTCCTCTACCTGGTCGGAGGGAAGGTCGGTGCTGGCGGCGAGCTGCTTGGCCGTGATGCCCGTGAGCCCCGCCCGACCGATCGCCGCGGCCAACCGGTCCGTCGCAGGGTCGGCGGCTCCGCTCGGCCGGTGCATCCCAGGGTTGCCAGCGCGTCGGGACTCTTAACGCCGCATCGGAGCGGGGCGGGAGGGGAAGGGGGCCCGGGGTCGGCGGGCACCCGGTCAGCGCATCGCGCCAGGAGGGGGTCCGCCGTTCGGGGGCGGCGGGGAGCTCGCCCCGGCCGGTGGAGTCCACGGGGTCGGGGGCGGGGGCCCTCGCCTCCGCCGCCGAAGGAGCAGGACCGCGAGGGCCGCCAGGACCACGAGAGCGACGACCCCGGCCACGAGGAGCGCCGTGAGGCCCGACGGCGACGACCCGCTCGAGCTCACGGGACGGAACGTGACCGTCACGCTCTGGCCGGACCCCTGGATGTCCAGCGGGCCGGTCGAGTTCGTCGCCGTGTACCCGCGGACGGGGCCGACCGCGTACGTGTAGGTCCCGTTCGGCTCGTGGAAGACGACGGTGCCGTTGCCGACCCCGGTGAGGGTCTGCCCGGAGACCGTGACCGTCCAGGTGGCCGTCCCGTTCAGGCCGACCTGGGTGAACGTCACGGGGTAGGTCACGGGAGTGACCGTGAGCGTCACCGTCGCGTTGGCGCCGTTGATGACGGCGGTTCCCGTCCGGGGGGCCAGGAGGTAGCCGGACACGGTCGGGACGCTCCAGGCGTAGCTCCCGTTCTCCTCGACGAAACGGGCCGGTCCCGAGAGCCCCGAGTGGAGGACCCCGTCCAGGACCAGCGACCACGGCGTCGAGCTCGGGAGGCCGCTGACGGTGAAGTTCAGCTCGTACTCGGCCGGGAGGTACCCGAGCACCCGGTCGTTGGCGTAGTCGCACACCCAGAGGTCGCCGTGCGGGTCCTGGACGACGGCGGCCGGATAGTCGAGGCCGCTCGGGCCGAGGCTCGCGAACGACGAGGAGGTGTTTCCCTGGCCCAGCGCGACCGACGGGGACTCAAAGCTCGTGAGCGTCGGGCCGAGGAACTCGACGACCCGGTTATCGTTGCTGTCGGCGACCCAGACGTTCCCCGTCGAATCGACCAGGACCCCGTACGGGCCCGACAGGGCATCGGGCCCGGAGGCGTTGTCGAGCGTGAAGTTCTTCTGGCCGA
>JASHTC010000148.1 GCA_030040755.1 Thermoplasmata archaeon
GTAGTGATAGATGCTGCGCGCCGTATCCTCGCGTCGCGCAGCGGTCTCGTGCGAGAGGAGCAGCCGGGCCCGTCGGGACCGCCGGATCTCGCCCTCCAGACGAGCGAGCCCGGGGGCGCCCGGGCGTTGGCCTAGAATGCGGACCCGGGTGCGCCAGCGAATCGACGGCTCTGTCGACCGAAGAAGCCTCTCCACCACCCGTCGCCGGGTTCGCCCCGATGCGCTCACTGCGAGCCTTCCGCCCGTCCGGGGCAGGTCGTCGGACTAATGGGGGTTACGACCCCAACCGGATCCGATGGACCGGCGCGTACGGCCCGATCGCCGCTCCGCTCTGGCGGTGAGGGATGCCGGGAAAGCGGACAGCTGAAGCTTCACCCTGCCCGGTGCTTCAGGGCCTCGTCGTACAGGCCCAGAGTTTTTTCGGCGATCACATCCATGCTGAGGAATTCCCGGGCGCGCTTGCTCAGCCGGTCCGAAGTGCGCTGCCAGAGCGCTCCATCGTCCAGCAGCTCCATCACGCGATCCGCCAACTGGACGGGATTGTCTTCGTCGATCCAGATGCCGCTATCCCCCAGGTGATCCGGGATCCCCGCCCTCCGCGTGGAGACCACTGGCAACCCGTTGGCCGCCGCCGTCGCGGCCGGCAGACCCGCAAAACCTCCCGTGTACGGGAGGACACAGACGCGGCTGGAGCGGTACAGTTCGGCCATCCCTTCCATCGTCAGCTGAGGGAGCCACTCTACCTTGTCCGCGACGCCGAGCTCGCGCGCGATGGGCTGGGCCTCCTGGGGGCTCTGCTCGCTGTAATGGCCGTGGATCTTGAGCGTCGGCGCATTCGGGCCGAGCCGTTGCTTCAGGATCGCCATCGCCTTGAAGAGCGTGGGAATGCCCTTGCCGGACATCAGGTGGTGTCCGCCGTAGAACACGATCCCCTGCCGTGCTCGCTCCTCGCCCGATTCCGGGACGACCGCGCCCTGCGGAATCACGTGGATCTTCTCCGGGACCACGCTGCGCTTGATCAGCTCCTGCCGCATCTCCTCGCAATGCACATGGATGGCGTCGGCCCGGTTGTAGGCGGCCGACTTTTGAGGAAACTCCAGCTGGTACGGGTCGAGCTCATGGACCGTAACCACCCGGGCGTACTTCGCCGGCTGGTTCAGCCAGTGGTAGACCACACTGAATCCGTAGGCATGCAAGATCTGCTGAAAGTGGACCAGTTCCGCCCCGTTGGATAGCTTATCGTACCGGCGGGAGCGCATGGCATAGGTCGTGTGACTGGCCCGGGCACGCAACGAGTGAGCCCAGGCGCTCTCTCCCGGCCGCTGGCCATAGTTGTGCAGGTGCGGCAGCTCGAAGTAGTTCTGGCACTGGATCTCGAAGAGTTTGCCGACCTCCGCCGGATCGCCGCACCCGCAGTTCGACGCCAGCCACTCGATCGGGGCTCCGGTCTGCTGTTCCATGGCCCCCTTGAGGAGCGCGGCGTAGTAGCCGTACGAGGTCTTGAACGGGCACCCGATCATGGTGATCTTCATTTTCGAACCGGCTTAGTCTGTCCCGTACTTGCGCGCGGGAGTACTAAGGGGAGACTCCTGACAACCGGTGGGCCAAGAGTTTTACCCTACTCCCCGCCCGAGCCCCCGAGGCGCCTGCGCCGCGGACCCCCGTTCGGTACCCGACGGGGGACGAACGTAGGAAGCGGGAGGGAAGACAGGATGCCGGGACCCGAGGGACCCGGTCGAGCCGTCACGCAGGCCCGGGCACCCCGGGTTGATAGCTACCGGGATCCACCGGAGGTCACCGAATCGGGGAGAAACGCGAGGGCTCGACGACCTCACATACCGGGAGCGCGTGGGGTCGTCTGTCGTGAGTGAGAACGGCCCTCGCGAGGGTACCCGGGACCTCCCGCGGCGCGACCGACACGCGGGGCAACGCGCGGTCGATGAGCATGGTGCCGCCGGGGTAGCCTATCGAAAGCTGTCGAAATCGCTTCGCCGAAGGCGGGTGGAGCTCGTCACCCGGCTCCGGGCGGGCGAGGCGCCCGCTCAGGTTGTCTCCTCATACGAAGCCGATCACCCGCTCGAGCCTCCGGTCGCGACGGAGGAGGTCGAGGCCGCGCTGGCGGAGGCGCACCCTCGGCGACGGCCTACGGGCACCTGACAGGATTCATGCGCCGGCGCCCGGTCGAAGGGAGGCTCGAGGACCCCCGTCACCCGTCGCGTAACCACTCCGGGTGGGCGCGCACCCATTTCAGCAGAGAGTCGATTCCCGCGACCAGGTCCCGCCCGGGGGTCCACGAGAGGACGCGGGCGGCTTTGCTGACGTCGACCAGGCGACGGGGAATCTCATCGAACCCTCGCCCGAAGGCCACTTTCGGGTCTTCATGGATCGGCTCGAGGTCGGACTTGCACGCCTCGCTGACCAGACGGATCGCGTAGCGGACGGACCACTCCCGAGGATTGCCCATGTTGAATGCCTCGCCGGTCGCCACGTCCCGGTCCAGGCACTTCAGAATTCCCCCCACCAGATCGTCGATGTAGGTGAAGCACCGGGTCTGCCAGCCGTCCCCGTAGATGATGGGGGGCTTGCCGTGGAGGATCCGGTGCATCGTGAGCGGGATCAAGAACGCGGGACGCTGGCGCGGACCGTAGGTGTTGAACGGCCGGACGATGGCGGTGGGCAGGCCGAACTGAAGGTGCGCCGCATTGACGAGGTGCTCGCAGAGCCCCTTGCTCGCGCTGTAGCTCCAGCGGGTCAGGGACGCATCCCCGAGCACGCGGTCGGACGTCTCGGTCCACGGGAGGTTGGGGTTCCGGCCGAACACCTCGCTCGAGCTCAGGTAGATGAACCGGGTCCTCTTCTTCATCGACTCCCGGAGCATGTTGTAGGTGCCGATCACGCTCGACTCGATCGTGCTCATCGGCGTCTTCATGTACGACTCGACGCCGACGCCCGCGGCCGCGTGGATCACCCCCGAGGGACGGGACTGGAACACCTTGCGCACGGCCGCCGGAGCGGTCACGTCACAGGAGCGGTAGGTGAACCCGGGAATCAGGGCGGCCTCAGCCAGGTTCGCGCCCGGCTTCCGGTCCAGGTCAAGGGCCAGGACCTTGTCCCCACGCTTCAACAGTGCGTCCGTAAGGTGGCTCCCGATGAATCCCGCCGCTCCCGTCACCACGATGGTTGCCACGGTCGGTGTACCCCTCCGATGAGTCGGTCGGCAGTCGAAGCGGGCGCTATAACTTTCGTGGTCCGAGGCTCGGGTCGACGGCCCACCGAGAGGCCGGTCGGGGTCCTCGCAGTGGTACCCGGGGGCCGGGAGAACTCCCCGGCGCGTTGGGACCTAACGGCGGGCCCCTCTCTTTCGCGTGCGGGGACCGGCGCGCGGAGCCGGCCCCGGGGGGGCCGGCGCAGGGGGTGGGGGGACCACCAGGCGGGCCAGGAGGGGGCGAAGTTTCGCATGGTAGGCCGGGTCCCGGAAGGCGAACTCGAGGTTCGCCTTCAGCCAGAGGAACCGGTCGCCGATGTCGTAGCGAGTACCCTGGAACCTCGCCGCGTACACGGGGGAGCGGTTGGCCAGTCCTTGGAGGGCGTCCGTGAGTTGGAGCTCGCCCCGCGCATCGGGTGCGGTCGCATCGATCGCATCGTAGATCTCCGGGGTGAAGACGTAGGCTCCGGTGATGCCGAGGCGGCTGGTCGTCTGGGACGGGAGCGGTTTCTCGAGCAGGCGGCGGCAGCGGACGACCCCCACCGCCACCTCCTCGCCCTCGACGATCCCGTAGTCCGGTACCTTGTCGTCGGCGACCTCCTCGACCGCGATCACGGGGGCCTTCAGCTCTTCGAAGTGCCGCCAGAGCTGCCCGAGGAGCGGGGGGTCGCAGACGTTGATGGTGTCGCCGAGCAGGACACCGAACGGTTCCTTCCCGGTGTGAAGGCGGGCGAGGCCGATGGCGTCCGCGAGCCCCCGTGGCTCGCGCTGACGGACGAAGTGGATCCGGGCCTGCTTGACCAGCTCGGTCAGATGCCGGACCTCGGGGAACTTCCCGGGGATGTCGAACTCCGGGCTTAGGTCGAAGTGGTCTTCGAGGGCGCGCTTGCCGCGGCCGGTGATGATCAGGATGTCATCCGCACCCGAGGCGACGGCCTCCTCGACGACGTACTGGATGACCGGGCGGTCCAGGACCGGAAGCATCTCCTTGGGTTGGCTCTTGGTCGCGGGCAGGAATCGGGTCCCGAGGCCCGCCGCCGGGATCACGACCTTCATGACCGCCTCGACGACGACGCTCTCGGGGAACCGGGCCGGGCGCCCCGCGCGCCCCCCCCGACCCCGAGGGCGAGGACCCTCAGTCCCGCGCGTTCCTGCGCGGCGGGCGACAGGGCTCGTCGCAGGTCCACGACCAACGGGGTCCGCATCGCCTGGCTCCAGCGGGAGGGCCACTCCAGGTACTGCGGCCAGTCTGCCTGCAGCACCGCGAGGTCGGCGCCCCGCAAGGCCCCGGCCGCCGACGTGGCGAACCTCACGCCCGGGAGGGATCGACCGACCCCCCCGTTCCACTCCCGGCGAAAGTTCCGCAACGCCACCGGGTCGTGCACGCGAACCCGTGCCCCGTCGCGGACGAGTCGCTCCACGATCGGGAACGCCCGGGACTCCCGGACGTCGTCGGTCCCGGCCTTGAACGCAAGACCAAGCACGGCGACGGTTCTTCCCTTGAGCCGGCCCGCGGCCGACTGGATGAGTTCGGAGACATGCTCGGTCTGCTCTTGGTTGATGGCGAGCGCCGCGTCCGCAGCACAGGCCGGGACTCCAAGCTCTTCCGCCCGGGTACGGAAGGCCCGGAGGTCCTTCTCGAAGCAGCTCCCCCCGAATCCGGGGCCCGCGCGCAGGAACGTCGGACCGATCCGCGGGTCGGCCCCGAGGGCACGGACGACGTCGTCGATGTTGCTCCCCAGTACCTCGGTCCATCGGGAGATCTCGTTCGCGAAGGAGACCTTGAGGGCGAGGAAGCTGTTCGACCCGTACTTGACCAACTCGGCCCCGGAGGGCGAGAGCTGGAAGAGGGGGGCCCCGAATCCCTTGTAGACGGCCGCCAGCCACCGGAGGCTTCTGGCGTCCGAGACTCCCACCACGACCCGCTCGGGATGGAGTGCGTCTTGGACCATCCGCCCTTCCGCCAGGAATTCGGGGTTGGTGGCCACCCCGAGCAGGTCCACCCCCCGCCCGCTCGTCCGGCGCAGCAGCGGTTCGACGATCGACTCCGTCGTGCCCGGGACTACCGTGCTCTTGACGACCACGAGCCGGTATCCATGGACCCGCCGGAGCGCGCCGCCTAACTCTCGGACCGCCCTTCGGAGAGGCGAGAGGTCGATGCGCCCGAGCCGACCCGCCGGGGTGGGAAGACAGAGGAAGATGCATTGCGCCGAGGCCGACAGCTCCTGGACCGTGTCCACCACGACGAAACGACGCCGTCGCACTTCCGCGCGGAGTAGCTCCTCGAGCCCCTCTTCGTGGTAGGGGCTCCGGCCCGCGCGGAGCCGGCTGCGAACCCGAGGGTTGACATCATACGCAAATACGCGTCGGCCCCGGCGCGCGAAAGCCAATGCCGTGGCGATCCCCATGTACCCCACCCCCATGATCCCCACGGTGGGGGCGGAGGTCGCGCGTCCTCTCACGGTGCCCAGCTTCCTGCCAGGTCGCCCGGAGGCCCACCGACGATGAGCGGTCGGATTGCCATCACCTGCGTGCGAGTAGCGGCCTCGGAGTATACTTAACTTGCCTGGTTTACCGATGCCGCGAGGGGTTCGATGGTCCGTCCCCGGCCCGGTGGAACGCCGCCTCCTCCTCGGACGTCTCCCAGCATTCAGGTCTTTCTCGACTTCGACGGGACTCTCGTGGGTCCAAACACGGCGATCGAACTCGTCAGCCACTTCTGCCCCGACGGGGAACGGCTCGCCCACGAGATCGACCTCGCACTGCACGCCCGACAGATCACCCTGCGGGAGGCATGGCAGCGCCAGGTGGCCCTGCTCCCCTTCGACCGGATGGACGAGATGACGGCCTTCCTCCGCGAGTCCATTAGCCTTCGTCCGGGGGCCCGTGAACTGGTCCACCTGCTCTCGGAGCACAACGTGCCGGCCGCGATCCTCTCGGGGGGACTGGACGCCTTCATCCGTCCCATCCTTGCCCGAGAGCGGTTGGACCTGCCCGTCCTGTCTGACTCGGTCACCTTCGCTCCCGACGGGTCTCCTCTCGTGGTCTACCCCTTCGGACACCCCACCTGTCGGCTCTGCGGGGTCTGCAAGGCCGCGGCCGTGCAGCGGCCGGACCCCGCGGGGGCCCGGAGCATCTTCGTCGGTGACGGAAGTACCGACCGGTTCGCGGCGGAGATGGCCGACGTAGTCTTTGCTCGACGGCGTCTCCGGGACTACTGTGTCGAGCACCAGATCCGATTCTTTCCTTTCGAGGACCTCCAGCCCGTGACCGAACGCCTTCGGACCTGGCTCGAGGGGATCGAACCGATGCCGGCTCCCCGCCGGCTGGGCCGACGGGAGAGTCCATGTCCGATTTCCCAGGCGGCCGCGGGCCAGGACCCCCTCCCGCCCGGTGCCGACTCGGCGTTCCGCGGTCTCTAGCCGGTGGGCACGGGGGAACGCCGTTCGGTCCCTCTCCTGCCCGAGCCCGACCTGACGACAGCTAGGACCGTGATTGCCATACCGCCATGGATGGGTACCGCGCCGGCCGAAGCGCGGGGGACCCCTGACAACGCGCCAACTTTATGGCCCAGGTCGGCTCGCGCCTGGGATGCGCATCGCAGTCACGGGCTCGTCGGGTCAGATCGGCTCCCGTCTCCTCGCGCAACTGGCCCGCTCGCATGACGTTCAGGGGTTTGACCTTCGGGCCGGACCCCGAACGACCGTGCTGGATGTCGCCTCACCGGAGACGGTTCCTGCCCTCAAGGAATTTGACGTGATCTACCATCTCGCCGCCGCGATCTCCGTGCCCGAGAGCGTCGAGGATCCGTTGCTGTACGTGAGGTCGAACGTCCTGGGTACGGTCAGCGTCCTCGAGGCGGCGCGGCGGGGGAACGGCCGAGTGGTCCTCGTCTCCACAGCCGCCGTGTACGGGGAGCCCCGGACCTCGCCGATACCCGAGACCCATCCCATCAATCCGACGAGCCCGTATGGTCAGTCGAAAGCCACGGGAGAGGACTTTGCCCGACTCTTCCACCGAC